>NZ_JBSHAW010000006.1:0-162028 GCF_053611685.1 Streptomyces sp. NPDC054786
CCAGTTCGCGAAGCCGGCGAACAGCGGCGTCGCGAACATCAGCAGCATGATCGTGCCGTGCATCGTGAACGCCTGGTTGAACTGCTCGTTCGACAGGATCTGGTGGCCCGGACGGGCCAGTTCGGCGCGCATCAGCAGCGCCATCAGCCCACCGAGGCAGAAGAAGGCGAACGCGGTGACCAGGTAGAGCGTGCCGATCGTCTTGTGGTCGGTGGTCGTCAGCCACTTCACGGGAAATTTCATGCCCGGTAGGTGTCCGGAGCCGCCTCGAACATCACCGCCGGCGAGGGGTGAGGGGCCCGCACGGCCGGTGGGAAGTCTCACCCCGGAACGGTGTGAAGATGGGGGCCGTGCCGGACACCAAGGGTTCATGAGCACGGACGACGCCTTCGCCGAGGCCTATCGCGCGCACTACTGGGCGGTCAGCCGCTTTGTGGCGCGGCGGCTGGACGGGCAGGCACACGAGGTCGAGGAAGTGGTGGCGGAGGTCTTCTCCATAGCCTGGAGACGCCGCGCCGAGCTCCCCGATGCGCCGCTGCCCTGGCTGTACGGGGTGGCCCGGAACTGCCTGGCCAATACGGTGCGGGGGATGGGCCGTTACCGGCGGCTGCTGCACCGGCTCGGCAACCACGAGGCGGCGCACCGGCGGCAGACCGTGGAGAGTCCGGACGCGGAGCGGCCCGGCTCCTGGGTGCACGAGGCACTGGCCCGGCTCTCACCCGCCGATCAGGAGGTGCTGCGCCTGACGGCCTGGGAGGAACTGACCATCGAGGAGCTGGCGGTGACCCTCGGGTGCGGGCAGAGCGCGGCGGCCATGCGGCTGCACCGGGCGCGCGGCCGGCTCCGTACGCAGATCGAGCGGATGCGGCCGAGAGGCACCACCCCGCCCGATGCGCCCCCGCCGCGATCCGACGCGCCCCCGCCGTCGCCCCCCTCACGGCCGGCGCCCACACCGCGCCCGGCGGCCCCGCGCCCCGTACCGCCCCCCGTCTCCCCCCACCCCGTACCGACCCGAGCGGGAGGCCGCCGCCATGACTGAGGAACTGGAGCTGCTGCGGCAGGCCGACCCCGTCTCCGCCGACGAGGGGCCCTGGCGCGACCGCCCGCTGACCCTGCGGGCCGAGGCCCGGCTGCAGGCGTTGACGGCCGGGGACGTGCCCCGCGGCCGTCCGCGTCCCGTACGCCGACGCCGTCTGGTGATGGGCCTGACCGCCGTGTCGTCGGCCGCCGTCGCCGCCCTGGCACTCACCTTTTCCGGCGCCGGCAGCAGCCCCGCCGTCGCCGCGCCCGTCGCCCTCGCCCTGCACGCCGATGCGCCGTCCGTCTCGCTGGACGTCCTCGCCCGCAAGGCGGAGGCCAGGGCGCGGACGGCCGGTGCCGCGGACGGGCCGCGCCGGGGCAGCCATCTGCAGAGCTGGTACATGAGCATGGAGTCGGGCCCGGACGCCGCGCCGCCGGTCACCGTGCCCGAGGAACGCATCACCCGCTGGCACGACGACGGCAGCGGCTCGGAGCTGGTCGTGGCCACCGACCCCCGGCACCCGGGCCGCCCGGTGATCCACGACAACGACGGCCACTGGCAGACCGTCAGTGACGGCAAGGTGCTGCACCGCAAGACCTACCCGGCGGGCTCGGAGGGCCAACACAGCGGCCTCGCCTCCCGTACGAAACCGTCGACGGACCCCGCGGCACTGCGCGAACAGCTGTCGTGGCTGTACGGCGGGCCGGACGGCACCCGAACGACCCCGCAGCTCCTGTCGGCGCTCTCCTCCTTCCGCCAGGAGTGGACCCCGGGGCCGCGGGAGACGGCCGCCGTCGTCCGGATGCTGGCCGATGCGGGCGGGCTCCGGCAGGCGGGCGTGGTCACCGACCGGCTGGGCCGGCGCGGGCAGGCGTATGTGTACGACGGCCCCGACGGCGCCACGAACTCGACCCGCCAGATGGTGATCCTCGATCCGCGTACCGGCGAACTCCTGGGGCTGGAGACCACCTTCACCAAGGACGAGCCGGACTTCAAGATCACGTCGGGGGAGGTCATGTCGTACGAGGCGTGGATGCCGTGACGCGGCGGTCCACCGGCCGGGCCGGGCGGCGCACCGCGGGCCCGGGTGAAGGCCCGGCCGGCGGACCCGCCCGAGTGGCGGGGCGGGCGGTCATGGCTGATCCTTGAGGGAACGCGACGATCCACATCGGCGCGGTGGTGCAGTGCGCCGCCGCGCCGTCTTCGTGTCCGGCCGCGGCGCTCCCGCCTCCCGGCCGCACCACGCCACCGCGCGTGGCACAGCTCACAATCCGCCGATGGTTGCAGCAGATCATCGCGATATGGATCACAGACATAAGTGCCACGGATTGTTGAACGGCAGGGCGTTTCCCCTGCAAGGAGCGGGTATACGGCCACCTGCGCGGTCGTCCGCACACCGTCCGTGATGATCCGTTCTGCCCCTATGGTCGACCTTTGCCCGTCGCCCCATGGCGGGCTTCGGCCCGCCACCCCGTGGCGGGCGGAATCATGTTGTCGTCCAAAGAGAGCGCAGGCGAGCGAGCACGTGCCGACGCAGTCCCCCGTCGCACCCGGGCCCCGTAACCCCGCCGGCAGCCGTGCCGGCAAGGCATCCGATCCGCAGCGGGAGCGGGCGGCGGATCCGGCGTACCAGACATCGGACGAGGTGACCGTCGTCGATCCCGCGATGGTCAAGCGTGCCGTGTCGGCGGCCGCGCTCGGCAATGCGATGGAGTGGTTCGACTTCGGCGTGTACAGCTACATCGCGGTCACCCTCGGACATGTCTTCTTCCCGTCCGGGAGTCCGACCGCGCAGTTGCTGTCGACGTTCGGAGCGTTCGCGGCGGCATTCCTGGTCCGTCCCATCGGCGGCATGGTCTTCGGACCGCTCGGTGACCGGATCGGACGGCAGAAGATCCTCGCGATCACCATGATCATGATGGCGGCGGGCACCTTCGCCATCGGCCTGATCCCGTCCTATGCCTCCATCGGCGTCGGGGCGCCCGTCCTGCTGCTCGCCGCCCGCCTGGTGCAGGGCTTCTCGACCGGTGGCGAATACGGCGGTGCCTCCACCTTCATCGCCGAGTACGCGCCGGACAAGAAGCGCGGATTCCTCGGCAGCTGGCTGGAGTTCGGCACCCTGGCCGGCTACGTCGGCGGCGCCGGCCTGGTCACGCTGATGACCGCGCTGCTGTCCACCGACGACCTGAACTCCTGGGGCTGGCGCATCCCGTTCCTGATCGCCGGACCGATGGGCATCATCGGCCTCTACCTGCGGATGCGGCTGGAAGAGACCCCGGCCTTCGCCCAGTTGGAGAAGGAAGCACGGACGAAGGAGAAGGCGCGCCGCGAGGCCGAGAAGCGGATCGGCATCCGCGAGATGATCTTCGGTCAGTGGCGGTCGATGCTGCTGTGCATCGGACTGGTCCTGGTCTTCAACGTCACGGACTACATGCTGCTGTCGTACATGCCGAGCTATCTGACCTCGGAGCTGAAGTACGACGCGACGCACGGACTGCTGGTCGTGCTCGCCGTGATGGTCCTGATGATGGGCGTCCAGCCGTTCGCCGGCCGGCTCACCGACCGCTTCGGCCGCCGCCCGGTCATCGCCGCGGGCTGCCTCGGCTTCCTGGTGCTGTCCGTGCCCGCCCTGCTGCTGATCCGGCAGGGGTCGCTGGTCGCCATCGCGCTGGGCATGGCCGCGCTCGGACTGCTGCTGGTCGCCTTCACCTCGACGATGCCGGCCACGCTGCCCGCCCTGTTCCCGACCAAGGTGCGCTACGGCTCGCTGTCGATCGGCTTCAACGTCTCCGTGTCGCTCTTCGGCGGTACGACGCCGCTGGTGGTCACCGCCCTGATCGGCGCGACCGGCAACAAGATGATGCCCGCCTACTACATGATGGCGGCAGCCGTGATCGGCGGCATCGCCGTCCTGCTGATGTCGGAGAGCGCCCGCAAGCCGCTGCCCGGCTCCCCGCCGGCCGTCGAGACCGAGGCGGAGGCGCGCGAGATCCGCAGCGCGGCCAGGACCGAGTCGGTGGCCTGACCGCTCAGTTCGCTGCACCAGGCATACGAGGGCCCGGCTGGATGCTTTCCAGCCGGGCCCTCGGCGTTCCTCCGGGCGCAGGGAGAGGAGCCGCCCGGGGCTGCTCCCCGCACGGCGCGGAGTGTGGGCGCGGGGCAGGTCACGGCCGGGCGGCCGGGGCGGGAACCAGCCATGGGGCCGGCGCCGTCTGTGTCGCTGGCGATCACATGGACCGGCGAGCGGTAAACGGGGGACGGGGAACGGACTATGCGCAGGGTGACGGAGGCGGCTGCCGCGGTGCGTACCACTGCTGGGCGGCGGCGGGCGCTGCTGGTGATGCTGATGTTGCTGGCCGTGCAGCTGGTGTCGCTGGCCCGGCCGGCGTACGCCTGTGGCTGCGGGGCGATGGTGCACGACCCGAAGACGACGATGGCGGTGAACCGCGAGACCTCGGTGGTGCGCTGGGACGGGAAGTCCGAGCAGATCGTCATGAGCCTGACGGTGAACGGCACGGCGCCGGACGCCGCGTGGATCATGCCGGTACCGCACCGGGCCACCGTGCGGCTCGGCGACCGCGAGCTGTTCGACCGGCTCACCGCACTGACCGCACCCGCCGTTGAGCCGCGCCACTACTTCTGGCCCCGCAGCGGCGACTGGCCCTTCGGCGGTATGTCCGACAGCGCCGCGGCCCCCGCTCCCGGCGCCCCCGGCCCAGGGGTCGGGGTGGTCGGCCGCGAGCGCCTGGGGCCCTTCGACGTCGCCCGGCTGACCGCCACCGACCCGGCGGCATTGCGCAACTGGCTGAAATCCAACGGCTTCCAGCTCCCCGCCTCGCTCACGAGCGCGCTCCGCCCGTATGTGACACAGCGATGGGAGTACGTGGCGATCCGGCTGGCCCCGGCCCAGGCCCACCGCCCTCTGACAGGGACCCTCGAACCCCTGCGGCTGTCCTTCGCCAGTGACCGGCTCGTCTACCCCATGCGACTCTCCCGTCTCGCCAAGACACCGCAGTCGCTGGGGCTTTACGTCCTCGCGCCGCACCGGATGGAGCCGCGCAGCGCCATCGGCGGCACAAAGCCCGAGGTCTTCTTCGCGGGACGGATCACCCCCCGAGGGGCGCTACGCGACCTCGGCGGCTCCCACCGGACCTTTCTGACCGCCATCGACCAGCGCTTCCCACAGCCGCAGCGCGTCACCGGCGACCACGAACTCCTCCGCACCGCCGAGGACACCCCGTATCAGCGGGTCACATACGAGGATGCACTGCTGAGGGTGGGCGGCATCCCGGCCTGGATGCTGACGGTCATCGGACTGCAGGTGCTCCTGACGGCGGTAACCATGCTGGTGATCGGGCTGCGCAGACGCCGTCCCGGGACACCGCCCGTGGGGGTGCGGGTACCCCCACCGCCGGGGTGACCGGGCCAAAAGCGCCCCGCCTCACACCCGCGCGCCGGCCCGGCGGAACGCACCCGGAGTGACGCCGAAGCACCGTACGAACCAGCGGTGGAAGTGGGCCTGGTCGGCGAAGCCCGCCTCGGTGGCCGCCTCGGCCGTGGGGCGGCCGTCGACGAGCAGTGTGCGGGCGCGGCGAAGGCGCAGCAGCCGCTGGAAGTCGCTGGGCGCCATCCCGTACTCGGCCCGGAACGCCCGGTAGAGCGCAAAGCGGCTGCACCCTGCGGCGTCGGCGAGTTCCTGCGCGGTCAGCGGCTGGTCGTAGGCCGTGACGAGCAGATCGCGCACCCGCCGGGCGGCCCTGGCCTGCGCCCCCACGGGCAGTACGCGCGCTCCGGCACGCACGGCGCCGCGGGACGCATTGCGCCGCACCATGGCTTCGACGGCCGCGGTGAGCCGCTCCTCCCGCACCAGGGGCTCCGCACCGCCGACGAGCGCCGGGTGCAGCCGACGCAGGGCGCGGGCCAGCACGGGGTCGTCGACCACCGGGCGGTCGAACAGCGGCATGGCGCCCCGGCCGTCGGTCACATCGTCGAGCACGGCGCGTACGACGTCCGGCCCGATGTGCATGATCCGGTAGGTGAAGCCGAGTTCGACGGCGGACTCCCCGTCGTGCGGGTCGTCCGGGTTGAACGCCATCACCATGCCGGCGGCGCTGGTGTGGCCCGCGCCGCGGCAGGTAAAGCGCTGGGCGCCGGTCTCCGTCACGGCGAACGAATAGGCGTCATGGCTGTGCGGGTGGAAGACATGGCGGACGAAGTGCGCGTGCATCGCCTCCAGGGGCCGCTCAGGGTCACGCCAGTAGCGTGCCCAGTCCCCGTCGTGCTGCCTGCCCATCACCCCAGTCTGCCGCGCCGCACCAGCGTTCAAGACGGTGGTCCGGATGCCGGACGAGACTCCCCGTATGACGACCGCACCGACCACGACCGCTCCCCCCGCCACGGCCCCTGCCGAGCCCGCAGCGGTGCCGGCCCCCTTGCGCTTCGACACCAAGATCGCCGTGATCGTCCGGGACGACCTCGCCGTCTGGCAGAAGCTGAACGTCACCGCGTTTCTCGCGAGCGGCCTCGCGCACGCCTCAGGCGACATCATGGGCAAGCGCTACGAGGACGCCTCCGGACACGGCTATCTGGCACTGTTCCGCGAGCCGGTGCTGTGCTACACCGCCGATTCCCGGGGGCTGTCCCGTACCCATGCCCGAGCGCTCAGCCGTGCCGTACCGACCGCGCTGTACACCGCCGGGATGTTCACGACGGGGAACGACGCCGACAACCGGGCGGCGGTACGGGCCGTGGCCGCCGACGACCTCGATCTGGTGGGACTCGCCGTCCACGGACCGCGCGGCATCGTCGACAAAATCACCAAGGGGCTGAAACTGCACGGCTGAGCGGCCGCGCCACCCGGCCCTGACCTGAGCCCCCTTCACACCATGCGGCACGATGGGCGGTATGAGCATCGTGAAGATCAACGTGCTGACCGTCCCAGCCGAGCAGCGGGAAACCCTCGAGAAGCGCTTCGCCTCCCGCGCCCACGCGGTGGAGAACTCCGACGGCTTCGAGTGGTTTGAACTCCTCCGCCCCGTCGAAGGCACCGACGACTACCTGGTGTACACCCGGTGGCGTGACGAAGAGTCATTCCAGGCGTGGATGGAAGGTCCCATGAAGGCAGCTCACCAGGGCGGCAGCGACCGACCGAAGCCGGCCGCCAGCGGATCCACGGTGTGGTCCTTTGAGGTCGTGCAACAGGCAGCTCCTAAGGGCGAATAGCTACCGCTTCGGGCTCAGACTGTCGTCAACACGGCCCGGCATTCCCATGCACGAACGGAACGTGCCCTGTATCCCCGATTGGATACGGGGCACGCACCCATGTCCCTGCCCAATCCTCCGGGAACAAGACTATGCGCGTTCGACCGTGACAACTCGTTGCAGGCAATACCGCACCCCATTGGCCATGTACGCAGGTGCGACACCCTGACCAAAGACATTACTCACGTGTGAGGCCAATGGATCAGTCGACCGGGCTTTTACAATGCGCCGAAGTCGAGCCTCACTGGATTCAGCTCTTCCGAAAATCTCAAGACAGAGCCGCTGAACAGTGCGAGAAATGGCTTCACCAGAATCCTCTTTAGGATGTAGCGCAACCGATTTTCGCGCCGGCCCGAACAAAGCCTGCTCAACAAATCCCACATATTTCTCCGCGAGGAGCCGATGCCCCTGACTGACCACCCACGCTCGCATCACGGCTGCGCCAACGTGCAGCCGTACGCGCCGCCACCTAAGGCCCGGAAAGGAAGGTCAGGTTCGTTCCTGGCCAACTCACGCAACATGGGCGCGAGCATGCGCCCCATATCCACCAGACCGACCAGGCTGGCCCTGGTCAGGGCTTCACACACTTGGGGGAATTGTCCTGACACCAGCCGCCGGGCGGATGGCCCATCTCGTAATAGCCCTGGACGAGGCCCGCGATCACGACGAGCGAAAACGCAAGACAGGCGAAAATTCCCACCCAAAATGCTATTTTCGTGCCCTTGTGTCGCTTGATGGCGGCGAGACGCCCTTTCCGCATCTCAGGCGCAGACTGTTTCGAGTGATTCGGCTCCCGCGGTTCTCGCGGCTTACCAGTGTGACGGCCAACGTATAGAGGTTTCATACCGTTGTCCTCATCTGCCCTGAACTCCCTTTCACGTCGAAGTCGCGGCCCAGTCCAGTGGTGTTGAGGTGAGCGAGATCTGCCTGTTCCAATGACATCTTGAACGGTCCGCCAAATGCTTCCTGAGTTTTGCGATGTTCGCTGGGAATTCCCCAGTCGTACCGCTTCTGAACTTCCACGTGGTAGGTGACTTCACTTCCATGCTTCTCACCGACTGTCCGGTACTGGAAGTGATTCAGCCCGTAATACCAGTCCATGCTCTTTTCCCCATCCTTGGGGTTCGGCGCAGTCGACTGCCATTCAGTGGTGAACGGGCCGTCTGGTCGCTTGCTGACGTCATGATCCATGGTCTTGTCGAGGTCTCTTTGAAACTGCGGGATATCCCTCATCATCTGCTGCGGTTGGACCTCGACCGGCTCACCATTGCCGTCCAGGAAGTGCTGGACCAGTCCAGCAGTCGTCTTCCAGCCCCGCATATTAGCCATAGCGCCAACATTATTCAGCTGGTTGCGCACCATCCGATCCTTCAAGGTGGGCTCGGTGACGTTGTACCTGCGATCCTCCGTCTCGAAATTGCCGACGGTACCGAAGATCACCTTCAGGCTCGCGGCTATCCATTCGTCGTTTTCAGTAGCCGTACCGATCACCTTCTTGGCTCTCCCTTCGAGCGAATTAGCAATTACACGCTTCCCCTCGTCGAGATTTTCCGAGCCGTCAGGCGTAGTAGGGTCGTATCCCGCCATACGCTGGATGCTGCCGTCATCATTGATCAACAGGCCATGGCCGAACGCTTCTTCTTGCAGCGCACAAGCTTCTTTTTGCAGGCCCTCGAACCCTTTGACGCCACCGCTCCCCTTCGAGCCGTCGGCCTCTTCATCGAGAAATCTGCGCAGACTCATGACTTCGGCATCCAGGGCGTCGACTGCCGTCTGTATTCGGTCACAGTAATCCTGTGCCTTGCTGCCGCCCGCCCCCCTCCATTGATCGTCATGGAGCTTGCGGACCACATCGTCATGAAAGCCTTCGCGGGCTTCCTTGATTTTTCTATGTACGCGGCCCCATCGGTCTGCGAACGTCTCCAGGCCGGAAACGTCTAATTCGATAATCTGAGTAAAGGTAACCATTGCCTGTCCTGCCCGTTAGCGGTAGATGTTGAAAAACGAGGACTGGACCCGATCCTCGTTTTCTTCGTAAGCATCCGCGCTGATTCGGAAGTTGTCGGACGCAGTGTCCAGCCGGCCGGTGACCTCCTTCACGAGTGCTTCCCAGCGACTTTGCATGTCGTCGATACTTTGCGTGAAGGCCCAGCCGGAAGCCGCCTTACTCAGGCCGTCGTTGGCATCCATGGCTGCGCCCCTGGTCATGCGAATCGTCTCGACTGCGACATCACAGGCATCGGCTCTGCTGCGCAGGAATGATGGATCGACCCCCACGTCAGGATCCTTGCCCCATGGGGCCGGCGGTTGAGGTCTCGGCCCCGGTGAAGGAGAGGGCTCAGGACTGGGGGAAGATCCTGGCGGGGAGGGTGACGGGTCGGGGGCAGGAGTTGGGCCGGGGGAAGGACCGGGGCTCATGGTGTAGGCCAGCCTCGGGTCAACACGGTCACTCATCGCCATCTCCTCGAGTCGTCGTTCCAGCCCTACCCCCAACAGGCACAGGATTGATACCCCATAAGGCCACCCTGCTGCGGAACAACTCACTGTAGTATTGGCAAGTTGGCATGTCAGAGGCGGCTGGGCATCTGCCCGCCGTCGGCCACCGCCTTGTGGCCGAATAGCGGCTTGCGTGCAGCAGCCTGGAACAGGCGCCACGGAGAGGGTATGGACGTACACACGTCATCTGCTTCCAGCAACTGCACCTTGTAGCAGCCAGCCGACCCACCCAGCTGTACGGCAGCCTCCATAAGACCGTGTGCTACTTGGCCGGTTGACTGCTGTACTGGGCATTGGGGGTGGGCGTTGGGGATGGGCCGTTCCGGACGGATTGTGGGAGATCGCACGGCCGCTGTAATCGGCGGCTCGGCTGTGGCCGCAGGGCGGTGGAGTCGCGAACATCGATGATGAGGAGGTGTTCGTCGCGATCATCTATGTACTCGTCAGCGGCTGCGCGTGGCGAGCGCTGCCACGGTGTTTCGGGGCGTCGAAGTCGACCGTGTAGCGCGGTTTGTCATCTGGTCCCGCACGGGGGTCTGGGCACAGCTGGATCAGAGCCTCTCCAACTCCTGGACGAACGCGACCTGGCCGACCTCTCCCCCGCAGTTCGCCACAACAACTCGCGTCGTGGCACGACCGTTCTCCGTCAACAGGTCAAGGCTGCCGTTGATGTCGATGATCGGTCGCCTGTGGCGCTCGACCACATCAATGGCGTCCTCCAAATGACGATTATCGCGCGTCAGACGGTCGATGTCGTAGACGATCAGTCCGTCGAGGCGCCGCCCATCAGGCGTCCGACCGGACTTCAAGTCCTCCAAGGCTCCTTCGAAGACAGGGCGCACGACCCTGTAGACCAACCGCCCATCGGGAAGCCGCACCCGCTTCTTACGCCAAGCGGACGTGTCCGGCTCGTAGTAGACGTGCACGCACGAGCCACCACGCCGGCTGATGAAGTCGCGGCCGTCGCGGTCCTCTTCCTTGGTGCTCTTGATGTCCCGCCCCGTTATGGGGCCTCGCCGACGTTCGCCCTCGACCGGCTCGGTCACGGGCTCGTCGTCGCTCTCGTCGGTGGACAGTCGGACGAGTACCGCCCAGTGCTGGCCCTCTAAGGTCCCCCACTGCGCACGAGATACCAAGTCATCGTCGCTCATGGTTCGTAAGGTACGTCCAACAATCCTGCGCCCCGTGGAGGGCACCGACCAGTACCTCGTCTACACCCGGTGGCGGGACGAGGAGTCGTTCCAGGCGTGGATGGAGGGCCCGATGAAGGCCGCGCACCAGCAGGGCGGCGGCGCCGAGGGCGGGGAGCGGCCCAAGCCCGCCGCGTCCGGTTCCACCCTGTGGTCCTTCGAGGTGGTGCAGCAGACCGGTCCGAAGCAGGGCTGACCGCCCTCAGGCGGCGTCACTCAAAACCCGTTGCGCGGCACGCCGCCCCGGCCGCCACAATGACGCCATGAGTGACGCCGCCACCCTCCGCCTCCCCTGGGCCGTCTCCCCCGAGCCGGTCGGTTCGGCGGACGCCGAGACGCTGTTGCGCGAGTACTACACCGAGGTGGCCGACCGGTACTTCGCGCTGCACGAGGGCCGCAGCTCGACTCCGGAGGAGATCGACGAGGGGATCGCGGAGTACCCCAGCGCCGATCTGACGCCGCCGAACGGCGTGCTGCTGGTGGCCCGCCACGGCGAGGTGGTGGCGGGCTGCGTCGGCGTGCGGCTGCTGGACACACGCACCGCGGAGCTCAAGCAGATGTTCGTACGGGCCGCCCGGCGCGGCCGGGGCGGTGCGGGCGTGCTGCTCAGGGCCGCCGAGCGGGTCGCGGTGCAACTGGGCGCCGGGCGGATCCGGCTGGACACCCGGCGGGATCTGGTGGAGGCCGTCGCGCTCTACCGGCGGCACGGCTTCGTGGAGATCGATCCGTACCACGAGGACCCCTACGCGGAGGTCTACTTCGAGAAGCGGCTGGACGGGGGCCGCTGACCGGCAGCGCGCCGCACGAGCACCCGCACCCCGCCGCGGGGCTCCGCCGGCCGCCGTCGGCCGTCAGTTCCCCCCTCGACCGTGCTCACTTCGCCAGGTCGGGCGGCCGTGGCGTGTGCGGAGGGGTACGCGGCAGGGGACGGCGGGCATCGTCGTGGTGCGGCTCCTCCGCGTCCGAGCCGCACAGCTCCTCCGTCAGCTCCCGGACGAGTGCCGTGAGGTCGGTGGGCCGGTCCTTGGTCCACCAGTCGCCCAGCATCTCCGCGAGCGACTGCTGACGGGCCGCCGAGAGCCGGTCGGCGGTCTCCCGTCCGCTGTCGGTGAGCCGCAGCAACAGCCCGTCGCGGGTGACGAGTTTGCGTTCCTCGATCTGCCGGATGCTCTCGGAGATCACCCCGAGCGGCACGGTGCTGCGTTCGGCGAGCAGCGCCGGTTGCACCGAGCCGTGGCGGTGGATGCGCAGGATCAGCCAGCCCGCGGCCGGTTTGAGGTCCAGTCCGGCCCGTGCGGTGATCTTCTGGTAGATGTGCTTACGGCCTTCCCTGCTGCCGAGTTTGGACAGTGCGCGGGCGCATTCGTCGTGTGAGGACCGCTCGACGGGGTTGGAGGAGAGCACCTCGCTGGTGTCGGGGGCGGTCACGCTGCTGCGCAGCGGCTCCTCCCTGAGGAACCAGGCAAGGACGAACGCGACCAGGACGACAGGGGCGGCGTAGAGGAAGACATCGGTGATCGAGACGGCGTAGGCGTGGAGGACGCCGGACGCCTGCCCGGCCGGCAGCCGGGTGACGGTCCGCGGATCCTCGGCGATCTTGGACGGGTCGACGCCCGGCGGCAGTTGCGTTCCGGCGACGGCGTCGGCGATCCGCGGCCGGAGGTGGTTGGTGAAGAGCGTGCCGAAGAGGGATACGCCGAACGAGCCGCCGATGGAGCGGAAGAACGTGGCACCGGAGGTGGCGACGCCCAGGTCCTGGTAGGCGACGGCGTTCTGCACGATGAGCACCAGCACCTGCATGACCAGGCCGAGGCCGAAGCCGAAGACGAAGAAGTAGGCACTCATCTCGGCGACGCTGCTGGACGGGTCGAGCCGGTGCAGCAAGAGCAGACCGAGCGCCACGACGCCGGTGCCGGCGATCGGGAAGACCTTGTAGTGGCCGGTGCGGCTGACGATCTGCCCGGAGCCGGTCGAGGCCAGCAGCATGCCGACCACCATCGGCAGCATGTGCAACCCGGACACGGTCGGGGAAACGCCCTGCACGACCTGCAGGAACGTCGGCAGATACGTCATCGATCCGAACATCGCGAAGCCGACGACGAAGCCGATGACGGCGGTCAGTGTGAAGGTGCGGCCCCGGAACAGGCGCAGCGGCAGGACGGGTTCGGCGGCCCGGCGCTCGATGACGAGGAACGCCCCCAGCAGCACGACGCCGAGCGCGCCGCATCCCACGATCTGCCAGGAGCCCCAGGGGTAGGTGACGCCACCGAGCGAGGTCATCAGGACGAAGCAGGCGGCGACCGCGGCGATCAGGACGGTGCCCAGGTAGTCGATCCGGTGCGGGGTGCGGCGGCGCGGGATGTGCAGCACGGCGGCGATGACGGCGAGCGCGACGATGCCGACGGGGACGTTGATGTAGAACACCCAGCGCCAGCTGAGGTGGTCCACGAACAGCCCGCCGAGCAGCGGTCCCAGGACGCTCGTCCCGCCGAAGACGGCACCGAACAGGCCCTGGTACTTGCCGCGTTCACGGGGCGGCACGATATCGCCGACGATCGCCGTCGACAGCACGATCAGGCCGCCGCCGCCCAGCCCCTGGAGGGCCCGGAAGGCGATCAGCTGCCCCATGTCCTGCGCGATACCGCACAGCACCGAGCCGATCAGGAAGATCACGATGGCGGTCTGGAACAGCTTCTTGCGACCGTACTGGTCACCGAGCTTGCCCCACAGGGGAGTCGCGGCCGTCGCGGCCAGGAGGTAGGCGGTGACCACCCAGGAGAGGTGGTCGAGGCCGCCGAGCTCACTGACGATCGTGGGCAGCGCGGTGGCGACGATGGTCTGGTCGAGCGCCGCGATGAGCAGGCCGAGCAACAGGGCGCCGATCGCCACGAGGACCGTCCGCCGGGACCGGTCCTCGCCAGGAACGGCAGGAGCGCTGGTGTCCTGCGCCATGAGCGTCTCCCTCTGTTCCGCCAGGCCGCCCTTTCCGTTGCGGAGCGCCCTTCGGGCTTCTTCCATCCTGGGCGGTTCGGCCGGATATGGCCCGCCGAACGGCGTTGGGCATCCGGGGCCGTTCAGGGGACACCCGCCGTATGCCGTACGGATGTCTTCGAGCGCCTGCGCGAACGGGTGCCTCCTCTGGATAATCGCTGCCGGTTCGATGCCTCCAGGGAGGGGACCCGCTCGTGACGGCACCGGCATGCCCGCACTGCTTGGCCCCCGTACGCGGCGACGGCCGGCCGGCCTGCCTGTGTGCGGCGGTCGACGCGGACGACTTTGATCCGCTGCGCATTCGGCCGTACGTGTCACTGCCCGACGAGGACGACGCCGGCGACCACGCGCACGATGCCGACGGCGGGCCGGGCGGCACCCTCGTGGGCCGGGGCGACCGGCTGGACGACTTACCCGGGGTGGACGCGGCGGTGCACAGGGCAGACGGCCCCTCACCCGTCGACGACTCCGCCGGTCCGCCTCGCTTACCCGTCTTACCCGGGCCGTCGGCCGCCGCGGCCCCGTACCGGGCTTCCGTCCCTGCCGGCGCCGAGCCCCTGTTTCCCGCAGCGCGGCGCCGCCCCGGCCCGACCTCCCGGACGTTCAGCGCCTCGGAGCGGGAGCCGGCCGCCGGCGCCACCGTCTCCGCTCCCGGCCGCCGGCGCACCCTGCCGGCCGTACTGGCGGCCGCCGGTGCCGCGGTGGCCGCCGCCGCGGTCCTGATCACCACCGATGCGCTGTCCGGCGGCACTCGTGACCGGGCGGCGCCGCCCGGCCCCGGCCCCGTCTCCCCCAGCGCCGACCTCCCCACCGGCGACGCGTCCGTCCCCACGCGGAGCGGCGTCGCCCCCTCCCGCTCCGCGGCCCGCTCGCCGTCCCCGTCCGCCACCGGCCTCCCCGGCCCCTCGGCCGGCGTGAAGTTCTCCCGGGCCGGGCAAGCGCCTCCCCCCGCTCCCACCCGGGCATCCGGGAGCGTCACGAACTCCCCCGGCGGTCCCGGCCCCAGCGCCCCGCCCACCGGGCCGATCGTGCTGCGCGAAGGAGCCGGCGGTCCGGAAGTGGCCGAGTTGCAGGGGCGGCTGCGGCAACTGGCCGTCTACGCGGGCCCGGACGACGGTCACTACGACGCGGAGGTGCGGGCCGCCGTCTCCCGCTACCAGCACGCCTACGGCGTGACGGGCGACCCGGACGGCGTCTACGGCGGGCAGACCCGGGCGTCCCTGGAGTCCCGCACCCACGAGCCGTAGGGCCCCGTCCTGATCCGCCGGACGGGCCCCGGCCGGGTGCGCTGACCAAGCCCGGGTTGTCGGCACCCGGATACATTTTGTATCGTACGAAAACAAAGTGGTTCCGCCCGTTCTCCCTGACCGGCGGGCGGAGCCGCTTGTCTTCCGCACGTGCGATCTGCACCGTCCGCATGCGGCCGCACCGTCCGCATGCCCGTAGCGCCCAGGAGCCCGCCGATGACGGCCATCACCACGCTCACCGCCCGCGCCCTGCTGCTGGACATGGACAGCACGATCGTGAACTCCGAGGCCGTCGTCGAGCGCTGCTGGCGCCGCTGGGCCGCCGAGCAGGAGCTGGACGCGGACGAGGTCCTCGAGGTCGTCCACGGCCGGCAGGGCTGGGCCACCATGGCCGCGCTGCTCCCGGACCGCCCGATGGAGCTCAACCTCGCGGACAACCGCCGGATGCTCGCGCAGGAGACCTCCGACACGGACGGCGTGGTGCCGGTCCCCGGCGCGCCGGCCTTCATGGCCGCCCTCGCCGCCCTCCCGCACGCCTTGGTGACCTCCGCCGACATCCCGCTCTCCGACGCCCGGATGGGCGCGGCCGGGCTGCCCATGCCCGCCGTGCGGATCACGGCGGAGAGCGTGAGCGCCAGCAAGCCCGACCCGGAGGGCTTCCTCAAGGGCGCCGCCGAGCTGGGCCACGCCCCCGAGGACTGCCTGGTCTTCGAGGACTCCGAAGCGGGCATCGAGGCGGGCCGGGCGGCCGGGATGCGGGTGATCGGCGTCGGCGACCGGGCCGCCGCGTTCGCCCCCACCGCACAGGTGCGCGACCTCACCGGGATCCGTGTCGAGGCGCTGGCGGACGGCCTGATCGCGGTGCACCTCACGGGCTGAGAGCCCGCGCCGGGAGCCGACCGCGGGGCGAGGTACGAGCGCCCACGAGGAACCCCCGCACCCCAGCAGTCCTCCCGCCCTGCGAACGCCTCAGCCGGCGATCGCCTCGTACAGACTGAAGCCCGCCAGCAGCAGCATCACACCCGCCGCGATCTTGGTGATGAGCTTCAGCGGCACATACTTCATGAGCGTACGGCCGCCCAGGATGCCCAGGCCCGCCACCGCCCACAGGGCCAGCACGGCGCCGACGCCGACCGAGAGCCAGTCGTCGTAACGGGCCGCGAGGTTGGCGGTCATGATCTGGGTCAGATCACCGAACTCGGCGACCAGAATCATCATGAAGCCCGCCCCGGAGACCTTCCAGAAGCTCTGGTCGGCGGGCTTCTTCACCTCTTCCTCGTCGCCGTCCTTCCGGAACAGCAGCACGGCGGCGCCCGCCAGGAAGAGGACGCCGACCACCCCCTGTACCCAGCGGTGCGGGAGCAGCGTCAGCACGCTGCCCGCGGCGATGGCGAGCGCCACATGCACGAGGAAGGCCGCGGCGACGCCGACGAAGACGTACGAGGCGCGGTAGCGGGTGCCGAGCATCAGGCCGGCGAGGGCGGTCTTGTCGGGCAGTTCGGCGAGGAAGACGACGCCGAAGACGACGGCGGCGACGGTGAAGCTGAACACGGGGTGGATACCTCGATCGGTCGGGCCGCACCAAAGGGGGGCCCGTCAAAGGGGTCGCTTCGGCACGGCAGCGTCAAACACTGCGGCCGAAGGTCTCGCTGGCGCGGTACGGCTGCGTACCGCGCTCCGGGCGCCGGCTCGCCACGAGGGCGGGCAGTATGTCGACGGTCCGGCGGAGAGCTACTCCCCTTCTGCTGCCGTCCAGGGTACGCGGTGCAGCCGTCCGCGCGCGACCAGCTCCAGCACCGTCGCACAGGCCGCCACCTGCACCGTCAGCAGCGCCACCAGCACGAACAGCTGCACCGCGCCTGCCTGTACGGGGGAGGCGCCGCCCAGCAGCATCCCGACGAAAGCGCCGGGCAGTGTGACCAGTCCCACGGTCCGGGTCTGGTCGAGCCCCGGCAGCAGGGCGTCCGAAGCGGCCGGGCGGGCGACCTCCATCCGCGCGTCGCGGTCCGGCAGCCCCAGCGCGAGGCCGGCCTCGAACTCGCCGCGCCGGGTCTCCAGCTCGTCCAGCGCCCGCCGCCCGCCCAGGACGGTGGCGGTCAGCGCGCCGCCGATCAGGATGCCCGCGACGGGGATCAGGGTCAGACCGCGCGGCGGCACCAGGCCGGTGAGCAGCAGCAGACCGACGACCGGGACGACACCGACGGCGATCGGTGCGGCGGCCCACCACCAGGTGCGGTTCTGGGTGATCCGGCGGCCGGCGGTCCGTACCGCCACCAGGAACATCAGCGCGAGGAAGCTCAGCAGCCAGGGGAGGGCGTGCACCACCCAGCCGATGAGGTAGGAGACGGCGGCGAGTTGCGCGGCGGCGCGCAGTCCGGCGACGGCGATGGCCCGGGCATGGCCGAGGCGCGCCAGTGCGGCAATGGCCACGGCGACGGCCAGCAGGACGGCGAGGACGACCCCGAGGGTGGCGTTGACCGGCAGCAGCACGCGCTCACTGTAGGGCGGCGACCGGGGCGCATGCGCGGGAGCGGTTCAACCGGAGTGCCGTGATGCACTTATGGCGCTCCGTCAACTCCCCTTGAACTGACGTGGGCATGTCGTCACTCTGTTACCTGGTGCCCATCCCGTGGAAACCCCACGTCGCCACCATGGGCCCGCACCGCACGGCAACTTCCCCCCACATTCCGGGAGTTTCGATGAAAAAGGTCTACGCGCGTCGCGTTTCCCTCGCCGCGGGATCGGCCGCGGCACTGTTCTGCACGCTGGTACTCAGCGGCCAGTCCGCCCAGGCAGCACCGCCCAGCCCGCCGGACGCGGCCACCGCACGGACGTATCTGACCCAGATCAAGGAACAGGCCGAGGGCCCGCAGGACGGCTACAGCCGCGACAAGTTCCCGCACTGGATCGACCAGGGCAAGAACTGCAACACCCGCGAGGTGGTGCTCAAGCGTGACGGCACGGACGTGCAGCAGGACGGCAGCTGTGCGGCGGTGA
Organism: Streptomyces sp. NPDC054786; assembly: GCF_053611685.1. Classification (NCBI taxonomy): domain Bacteria; kingdom Bacillati; phylum Actinomycetota; class Actinomycetes; order Kitasatosporales; family Streptomycetaceae; genus Streptomyces; species Streptomyces sp. NPDC054786. The sequence continues at coordinate 18,204 of NZ_JBSHAW010000006.1, forward strand.
GCGGCAAGTGGGTCTCGGCCTACGACGACGCGACCTGGACGCAGGCGTCCGACCTCGACATCGACCATGTCGTACCGCTGTCGGAGGCCTGGAAGTCGGGTGCCGCGCAGTGGACCACCGCGCGCCGCCAGGAGCTGGCCAACGACCTGACCCACTCCCAGCTGATCGCGGTCACGGACAACCTCAACCAGGAAAAGGGCGACAAGGACCCGGCGAAGTGGCTGCCGCCGAAGGCCTCGTACCACTGCGAGTACGCCCGGATGTGGGTGTGGGTGAAGCATGAGTACGGCATGACCGCGGACTCCGCGGAGAAGGCCGCGCTGAAGAAGATCCTGGACGGCTGCTGAGCCGCACGCCTCAGCGGGGCCGGTCCCGCCCGCCCGCCGGCCGGAACCACCGGCCGGCGGGCGCACCGCCGCCCCGGCCCCCCACCGTGCCCGTCGTGCTCCTATCCTCTGACCACGACATGTGGGGAGGCACCGATGGCCGGACTGCGCGTGGGGCCACTGCTGCGCTACGTCGACGCAGAGAGCGCGACGGTGTGGGTGGAGACCGATGAGCCGTGTGTGGTGCACATCCGCTGCGACGACGGGGCGGCCGGCGCGGAGAGCACCTGGCAGGTGGCCGGGCACCACTATGCGCTGGTACCGGTGACCGGCCTGACGCCCGGCACCGAGACGGCCTACCAGGTCCTCCTGGACGAGCCGGGGGCACCTACCGGCGGCGGGGAGAAGGTCTGGCCGCCGCCCGACAGCCGCTTCCCCGCGAGCACCATCCGTACCCTCCCCGCCTCAGCCGACGAGCCGCTGCGCTTCGCCTTCGGCTCCTGCCGCTGGTCGGCGACGCCCTCGAACGCGGCGCACGACCCGGTCGGCCCGGACGCCCTGGACACCCTGGCCGCCACGCTGGCCGCCGATTCCGGCCGGCAGCGCCCGGACGTGCTGCTCCTGCTGGGCGACCAGGTCTACGCCGACCAGACCTCCGAGGCGACCGCCCGTGCGCTGGCCGACCGCCGCGACATCGGCGAGCCACCCTGGAAACAGGTCGCCGACTACGAGGAGTACACCCACCTCTACGACGAGTCCTGGCTCGACCCGGAGGTCCGCTGGCTGCTGTCCACGGTCCCCAGCTGCATGATCTTCGACGATCACGATGTGATCGACGACTGGAACACCTCGGCGGCCTGGCTGGCCCGGATGCGGGCGACCGACTGGTGGCAGGAGCGGATAGTCGGCGGTCTGATGTCGTACTGGGTGTACCAGCACCTGGGCAATCTCCCGCCCGCCGAACTGGCCGCCGACGAGCTGTACGCGCGGGTGCGGGCGGTCCCGGACGGGACGGACCTGGTGCGGGAGTTCGCGGCCGGCGCGGATGCCGATCCGGCGTGCGCGCGCTGGAGCTACCGCCGCGACTTCGGCCGGGTGCGGCTGGTCATGATCGACACCCGGGCCACCCGCGTACTGGACGAGAGCAACCGCGCGATGCTCGACAAGACCGAGGGCGAATGGCTGCGCCAGGCGGTGCTGGAGGGGCGCGGCAGCTACGACCATCTGCTGCTCGGCAGTTCGCTGCCCTGGCTGCTGCCGCATCTCATCCATGCGGCGGAGGGCTGGAACGCCGCGCTGTGCGCCGGCGAGCGCGGCCCCCGCTGGGCCCGCAGAAGCGAATTCCTGCGCCAGCGCGCCGACTTGGAGCACTGGGCGGCCTTCCCCGACTCGTTCACCGCGCTCACCGAGCTGATCGCCGAGGCCGGTTCCGGTTCGGAGGCACCGGCGACGGTCTGTGTGCTGTCCGGGGATGTGCACCACGCCTACGTGGCGGAGCCGCACTGGCGCGGCGCCGGCCCGCACCCCACGAGCCGGGTGCTGCAACTGACCTGCTCCCCCGTCCACAACAGCATCCCCGGCTCGCTGCAGGCCGGATTCCGCTTCGGCTGGAGCCGGTCCGGCCGCTGGCTGGGGAAGCTGCTGGCCCGGCACGGGCGGCTGCCCCGGCCGGCGGTGAAGTGGCGCCGCACGGGCGGCCCGTGGTTCGGCAACCAGCTGATGACGCTGACGCTGGCGGGCCGGGCGGCCCGCCTCGCCCTGGACCAGGCCCGCCGGGAGAAGCACGGCGGCGTCCGGCTCGTCACGGTCTGGCGGGCGGCGTTGTCCGATGCGCGGGTTGCCGGGAAATACGGTGATGCGGGCGGTGGCGCACCGGGGACCGATCGGCCGAAGACCGGATGATGCGGACGCTCCGGCTCCGGTAAGCGTCCGGCAGGGCGCCGGCGGCCGGTCAACTTCCCCGGGATCCGGCGTATTTTTGCCTACCCCCGGGTGCTGCGCCGGCGGATCGGGCGGTGATGATGGGGCGCACCTTTGCCCGTCGCCCGCACTTTCGGGCGGCCGCGCCCGCGCGCCGGCCGTCCGCCGCCCCAGGGAGAGCCCCTCTTGGCCGCCGACCACTTCGCCGACCGCCGGCCCCGGCCCGCCCTCGCCCTCGTCGGCGCGGGGCCGCGCGGGACGAGCGTTCTGGAGCGGATCTGTGCCTCGGCCGCCGAACTGGCCCCGGGCGCCCGTCTGACGGTCCATGTCATCGACCCCGCCCCGCCCGGCGCCGGCCAGGTCTGGCGCACCGCCCAGCCGCCCGAGCTGCTGATGAACACCGTGGCGTCGCAGGTCACGCTGTTCACCGACGACAGCGTCGAGTGCGCCGGTCCGATACGCACCGGTCCGAGCCTGTACGCCTGGGAGGGCTGCAGGGTCGGCCCGGACGACTATCCGGGCCGGGCGCTGTACGGCCGCTATCTGGAGTGGGTCTTCCGCCGCACCGTGCGCACCGCTCCCGAGGAGGTGACGGTCGTGGTGCACCGGGCCCGCGCGGTGCGGCTGGCCGAGGCCCCCGGCGGCTCGCAGTCGCTCACCCTCGACGACGGCCGGACGCTGCACGGCCTGGGAGCGGTGGTGCTCGCCCAGGGTCATCTGCCGGCCGTTGCGGATCCGGAGCAACGGCGCCTGGCCGACTACGCCACCGGGCACGGCCTGTGCTACCTCCCGCCCGCCAACCCCGCCGATCTCTCCACCGGCCTGGCGGCGCTGGCCCCGGGCCGCCCGGTGCTGCTGCGCGGTCTCGGCCTCAACTTCTTCGATCACATGGCGCTGCTGACCACGGCCCGCGGCGGCCGGTTCGTGCACGGTGCCGACGGGGCACTGACGTATCTGCCGTCCGGCCGCGAACCCCGCCTCTACGCGGGCTCCCGGCGTGGCATCCCGTACCACGCACGCGGCGACAACGCGAAGGGCGCGCACGGCCGTCATCTGCCGCTGCTGCTGACACCGGAGGTGATAGCGGGCTTCCGCAAGCGCGCGGACTCCGGCGATCTGCCCGACTTCCTGAGGGAGGTCTGGCCCCTGGTGGCCAAGGAGGTGGAGGTGGTCTATTACGAGGCGCTGCTGATGCGGCGCGGTGCGGGCGATGAGCCGCGCCACCGCTTCCGGGAGCGCTTCCTGGACAGCGCGCACCGCGGCCCCGAAGAGGCCGCCGCCCTGGACGCCTTCGGGATCGCGTCGGCCGAACGCTGGGACTGGGACCGGATCGCCCGGCCGCACACGGAGCGGTCGTTCGCCGGCCGCGCCGCCTTCCGGGAGTGGCTGCTGGGGCATCTGCGCCAGGACGTCACACACGCCCGGCAGGACAATGTGTCCGGCCCGCTCAAGGCGGCCCTCGACGTGCTGCGGGATCTGCGCAACGAGCTGCGGCAGATCGTCGACCACGGCGGGCTGGCCGGCGCCTCCCGCCGCAGCCACCTGGACCGCTGGTACACCCCGCTCAACGCCTTTTTGTCCATCGGGCCGCCGCGGCGCCGGATCGAGGAGATGACCGCGCTGATCGAGGCGGGGGTGCTGGAGGTGGTCGGGCCCCGAATGACGGTCCGGCTCGGCGCCGCCGACGGCCGCGGGCCCGGATTCACGGCGCATTCACCGGACGTTCCGGGCTCGGAGGTGACGGCGACCGCGCTGATCGAGGCGCGGCTGCCGGAGCCGGATCTGCGGCGCACCGCGGACCCGCTGCTGGCCCGGCTGCTGGCCGACGGCGGCTGCCGGCCGCACACCGCGGACGGCTACGAAACGGGCGGGCTCGATGTGTCGCCGAGCCCGTACCACCTCGTCGAGGCCGATGGCGGGCGCCATCCGCGGCGCTTCGCGGTCGGGGTGCCGACGGAGGGCGTGCACTGGGTGACGGCGGCGGGGGCGCGTCCCGGGGTGGGGTCGGTCACCTTGGCGGACACGGATGCCGTGGCACGGGCGGCGCTGCGGGCCGCGATGGCGGGGAGGGCGGCGGCTGCGGGTACCGGCGCGGAAGTGGGCGCCGCCCCGGTGGCCGACACCGACGCGGGCCCGGCGGCGGGTGGGGGTGCGGATCCGGCCACGGTCCCGGTGGCAGGCCCGGCCGCTTCTGGCCAAAGGTCCCATTTGGCCAGAGGTTGAACTTGCAAGCACTGCTTAGGTTTCCCTAACCTCTGTCTCCGACGGTTACCTCGTCCCCAGAAACCGTAGGAGCCCCCACATGTCCGCACCGCTGACCGCACTCATACAGAGATCGACCCCGCACGTGCACGCGCTCTTCCGCGTCGTCGTCGGGCTGCTCTTCGCCTGCCACGGAGCGTCCTCGCTCTTCGGTGTCCTCGGTGGCGCCATGGGTCAGGGCGGCACCGTCCCCGCCGGCGCCTGGCCGGGCTGGTACGCCGCCGTGATCCAGCTGGCCGGCGGGCTCCTCGTGCTGCTCGGCCTGGGCACCCGCCCCGCGGCGTTCATCAGCTCCGGCTCCATGGCGTACGCGTACTTCTCCGCGCATCAGGGCTCGGCGCTGTGGCCGATACAGAACGGCGGCGAGGCGTCCGCGATGTTCTGCTGGGCCTTCCTGCTGATCTTCTTCATCGGCCCCGGCTCGTGGGCACTCGACCGGATCTTCTTCGGCGAGGGTGAGCGGGAGCAGGCTCCGACCGCTCACCAGGAGCCTTCCGCCGCCTGACGCACCGCCCCCGGCGACGGCCGGCACGCTCCCGGCCTCGCCCCCGCACGGCCCGTACGGCACCTCCGCCGTGCGGGCCGTGCGGCCGCTGCGGCACTCCCGGTGGCCTGCGGCAGCCCCGCTGTACCGCACCTTCCACCCCCGGCGCCCGCCCGCGGAGCCCAGGCGTACGCTGTATGGCTGTAGGGCCGCCCCTGCCGCACCGAGCGACGTCGCGGCGGGGTTCGGACCGGGAGTGGGACGTTGCTGGAAAACCTGGGGGCCCTCAGTGGCACCCCTTGGGTGTATGTGATCGTCAGTCTCTCGATCGTTCTCGATGTGTTCGTGCCGATCCTGCCCAGCGGAGTCCTGGTGATCGCCGCGGCCACCACGGCCGCCGGCACCGGCACCGCGGCGGATGCGGCCGGCGTCGATGTCACCTCTTCCGTCCACACCGGTGCCCACCTGGCCGAGATGCTCTCCCTGATGCTGTGCGCGGCCACCGCCTCGGTGCTCGGCGACATGGTCGCCTACCGGCTCGCCTGGCGCGGCGGCGACCGCTTCGACCGCGCCATCGGCCGCTCCCGCCGTCTGACGGCGGCACAGAAGCGACTGGGCGCGGCGCTCAAGCGGGGCGGCGGCGGCATCGTCGTCCTGGCCCGTTTCGCGCCCGCCGGACGCTCCGTGGTCAGCCTGGGCGCCGGCGTCGCGCACCGTACGGTCCGCGAGTTCCTCCCCTGGTCCGCGCTGGCCGGTCTCGCCTGGGCCACCTACAGCGTCAGCCTCGGCTACTTCGGCGGGCACTGGCTCGGCACGTCGTGGGTGGGTACCGCGCTCTCCGTGATCGCCCTCTTCGCCGCCGGATCGGCCGCCGCCTTCCTGATGCGCCGCCCGGACGGCCGGACCGCGCACTGACGGCGGGGACGAAAGCCCGCTGACCCGCCCTCCGGCGGGAGCGGAAAAACCTTGGCCGGTTGTCAGCCCCCGGTTGTCAGCCCCCGGTGCGACGATGAAGCGCATGAGGGGGACCCATGCGCTGCTGACGCGCTGTCATGTCGGCGGCGCCCCCGCCGTGGCGCTCGCCCCGTGCGCGGTGCTGCCGGGTATCAGAAGTGCGGTGCGGGCGGCGCGGTCATCAGGGCGCTCCTGGAGGCGGCGCGGGAAGCCGGCGAGCGGACCGCGATCGTGCTCGGCCATCCGCCGTACTACCCACGCTTCGGATTCGCACCGGCCGCCACCCGGTTCGGCATCCTCCCGCCACAGCCCTGGCCGGACAAGGCCTTCATGGCACTGTCCCTGGACGGCTCCCGGCCCCCGCGCGGCACGGTGCGCCACCCCGCGGCGTTCGGCATCGCCTGACCCCGGCTCCGCCCCGCGGCTTCGGCCCCGCGCTGCCGACGGCCGGGACCGGGTGCGTCCCAATACGGAGTAAAGTCGAGCGTCAACACCCCGCCCACCGTCTCCTGCGAGCGCATCGCCGCTCCCCCGGCGCCGCACCACAGCGGCGCCCATGGGACGGGCCCGAACCACACACGCGAGGCACATTTCGGTGAACCAACCGCCGGTCGTCGAATGGACCGAGGCCGACGAGCCCCGTTCCGCCCGTTGGCACTCCGAGAACGGTGCCCCGCCACCGCGCCGCATCGTCATCGCGGACGACCGGACGAAGGCCGACGACGCCTACAAATTCGCCTGCGAGGGCACCGCGCTGCTGTGGCGCGGCGACTTCCACAACGCCCGCCAGCTGCTGACGGCGCTGGCCCGCCGCATCGACCGCCGCCCCCGCAAGGCACCGCCCGCCGATGTCACCCAGGCGTTCCATGTGCACCGCGCCGCGCAGAATCACCGGGCCCGCATCCTGGGCATGCTGCTGGTCCCGCTCGATGCGACCCTGGCCGTCCCGCTGCACCGCGCCCCCGATGTCCGTGAGGCCTGCAGCCGGGCGTACGGCCCCGGCCGGCCGGCCGACGGGGAAGCCGCAGGCGCCGAGGGTTCCGGCCCGACCGCCTCGCTCGTCTCGCTGCGCGAACTCCTCGCGCTCATCGGCGCCAACGAATGGCGCAAGAAGGGCGTCGAGATCCCGGCGCTCGGCGGCGACCGCATCCATCCGCACTACGGCGTCTTCTCCCCGGCCCGCGGCGAGTACGTCGACCTGGTGGCCGAGGCTCCGCTGCCGGACGAGGACCTGGCGTTCGACATCGGCACCGGCACCGGCGTACTGGCCTCGGTGCTCGCCCGGCGCGGCGTCCGCAGGGTCGTGGCCACCGACCAGGACCCGCGCGCGCTGGCCTGTGCCCGTGAGAACACCGAACGACTGGGCGTCGCCGGACAGGTGGAAGTGATCGAGGCCGATCTGTTCCCGGCCGGCCGCGCGCCACTGATCGTCTGCAACCCGCCGTGGGTGCCCGCAAAGCCGACCTCGCCCGTGGAGTACGCGGTCTATGACCCGGGCAACCGGATGCTGTACGGCTTCCTGAGCGGCCTCGCGGACCATCTCACGCCGAACGGCGAGGGCTGGCTGATCCTCTCCGACCTGGCGGAACACCTCGGCCTGCGCGCGCATGCCGAGCTTCTCGACGCCTTCGCCAAGGCGGGCCTCACGATCCTGGGCCGACTCGACATCACCCCGCGCCACCCACGTGCCCGCGACACCTCCGACCCGCTCCACGTGGCCCGCGCGGCCGAGGTCACCTCCCTGTGGCGCCTGGGCACCGCGGACCGGGGCACGTCCGGCCCCCGCTAGGACCTTCCCGCCGCTCCGCACCGACCGGCCCCCAGGCGCCGTGGCCCTCGGGGCCGTACCTCGGGGCCGTGCCACCGGCACCACGGCCGAGCCGACCGGCCCGCCCCGCCCCGGCCCGCCTCCTGCGCCCCCGTACCCGGCCGCCGACCGCGGGCATCCCGCAGGCGCCCCGCCCGTCAGGCACGATGGACGCACCATGGATCCCCGGCATCTCCTCTCCCGCGCCCGTCGGCTCGCCGCCTCCGCGGCACCCGGCCGACGGCGGCTGCTCGGCATCACCGGCCCGCCCGGAGCCGGCAAGTCCACCCTCGCCGCCCACCTCGTGGCGGAGCTGGCCGGACAGGCGGCGCTCGTCCCGATGGACGGCTTCCATCTCGCCGAGGCGGAGTTGCACCGTCTGGGCCGTACGGACCGCAAGGGCGCGCCGGACACCTTCGACCCGGCCGGATACGCGGCACTGCTGGCGCGTCTGCGCTCCCCGGAGCCGGATACCGCCGTCTACGCCCCGGCCTTCGACCGCCGGATCGAGGAGCCGGTGGCCGGCAGCATCGCCGTGGCGCCCCACATTCCCCTCATCGTCACCGAGGGCAACTACCTCCTCCTCGACTCCGCCCCGTGGTCGCGGGTCCGGGCGCTGCTCGACGAGGTCTGGTACGTGGAGCTGGACACCCCGGAACGGATCCGCCGGCTGGTCGACCGGCATGAGCGGTTCGGGCGTCCGCGCGCCGACGCCGAGCGGTTCGTGCACACCTCGGACGAGGCCAACGCCCGTGTCGTGGCGGCCACTCGTGACCGCGCCGACCTCGTCATCAGCTTCGCACCCGAAGAGGCCCCGCCTCCACCGAGCGCATAACCCCGCTCCCCCGCCCGCGCCGGCCGGCGAACAGTCCGGCCACCGACAGCGCGCCCCACCCGACGGACACCGCCACCGCCTTCAGCCTCCGGTCGCGGCCCGGCAGCGTCGCACCGAGCAGCACGGCGTCCCCTAAGTCCGCCGCAATCCGCACATACGCGGCGGCACGCAGCGCCGGGCCTTCCGGCGCCAGCGTCATCGCCAGTCCGCTCACCGCATCCCGCCAGGCCAGCGGACGCAGTGCGGTCCGGGTCGCCGGCGCGGTCCGCCCTTCGCCGTCCACCAGTCCCGAGGGCCGCGCCAGCAGATCGGGCAGCGCCGCCACCGCCACCCCGTACACGGCCGTGGCCGCCCCGACCGCACGCAACAGACCGACCTTCATCCGCCGTCCACCTTTCTCGTCCCACTCCACCGGCCGCACGAGCCCCGTCGCGCCGGCCGCCTCCTCAACTCCTTTCCGCGGCAGCGCTCTTCCCAAACGACATCACCGATGTCATCATGACATCATGAGTGTCATTGAGGGGTGTGCCGGAGAGACCGAAGTCGCCGGTGACGGCGAACCGACGACCACCGACGACCTGCTGTACGGCGTCATCCGACGCCTGTGGCCGCTGCATCGCACGGTCGTCCGCGCGGTAGAGCGCGAGCTGGCGGGCACCGGCATGACCGCCGGCGAACACGCACTGCTGGACGCGCTGCGCACCGAAGGCCCGCGCACCGTCCCGCAGTTGGCGCGCGGGATGGGGCTCGACCGGCAGCCGGTGCAGCGCTGGGTGAACCACGCCGTGGAGCTGGGCCTGGTCGCGACCGCCCCGAATCCCGCACACCGCCGCTCGTCCCTGATCCGGCTCACCGCCGAAGGCACGGAAGCGATACGCGGCGTCCAGGAGTGCGAGGCGGCGGAGCTCAGGCAGCGGCTGGCCGACCTGTCCGCCGAGGACGTCCGTACCGCGCTGCGTGTACTGGACCGGCTCGGCGAGGAGTTCCGCCACCTGGCGAACGGCTCACACATGACACCGGAGGAAAGCGGCAGTCACGGCAGTTACGGCAGCGGCGGCAATAGCGACGACAATGGCATCACGCCCAGTTCATCGCATCCGGCACACAAAGGACGGCCCGCAAGATGACCCGACGAATCACCGCCTGGTCCGAGATCGACAACGGGCTCGTGCCGATCGACGACGGTGAGCTGTTCTACGAGACGGCCGGCTCGGGCCCCGCGGTGGTGCTGCTCCACGGCGGCATGCTCGACCAGCACATGTGGGACGAGCAGTTCGCCTGGCTGGTGAACTCCGGCCTGCGCGCGATCCGTTACGACTTCCGCGGCCACGGCCTGTCCTCCACCGTGGCCGGGGACTACGCCAACCACGACGACCTGTGTGCCCTGCTCGACGCGCTCGATGTCCCCGGCGCCGTCCTCGTCGGCCTCTCCCATGGTGCGCGGGTCGCACTCGACACCGCCATAGCCCGCCCGGAGCGGGTGACGGCCCTCGCGCTGGCCTCCCCCGGCATCAGTGGCCGCGCCTTCACCGACCCCTTCCTCCTGGAGCACATCAAGGCGCAGGTGGCGGCGATCGGCACACCGGACGGCGCGGAACGGTATGTCGAGCACTTCCTGCGGATGTGGGTGGACGGACCGCATCGCGAACCGTCCGCGGTGCACCCGGGATTCCGCGAGCGGATGCGCGCCTCGGCCGAGGCCAATGTGGAGGTGCATGCCGAGGGCGTGGGTGCCGGTATGCCCCTTGAGGTCGGCGCCGCGGACCGCCTGGCCGAGATCCGGGTGCCGACGGTCGTGTTCGACGGCGACCTCGACAGCAGTGACATCTCCGCCAATGCCCATGCGATAGCGCTGACCGTTCCCGGCGCCCGAAGAGTCCGGATACCGGGGGCGGCCCATATGGTCAATCTGGAGAACACCGCGCTCTTCGACCGCGAACTCCACACCTTCCTCTCATCCCTGGACCACTGACCCACCGCGGACCACGGCCCCTGGGACCACCGGCTCCGAGGGCGGCCGAGGTGGCAACGACCGCCCCGTGGAACGGCCGGCCGCGTCCGGCGAGTACTCCCTCCCGGGCCACGGGCAAGCCCCGTGCACCTCACCCCTCCCTGGTGGCAGTTAGAGTGACCGGGCCGTGGTGTTCGGGAAGCCGGTGACGGACCTTGTGGTCCCAGACCGGAGCGGCCCTCGCCACTGTGATCGGGGAGTTTCCGCCCCTTCCGCAGGCGCACGGCGCGCCTGCGGCGCCACTGGCCGCGGCCGGGAAGGCGGGGGCGGGCGCGCGCACCCGTAAGCCAGGAGACCGGCCACGGCATCTCACGAACTGATCCACGAGGTGCTGGAGCGTAACCGCCGGATGGTCCTGTCCACCGATACCCGTCCCACCCCTGCCTCCGCCGCCTTCCGCTGGCGCCGGCAGGACACCGTCCGCACCGCGGGCCTGATGGCCGTCATAGCCGGTCTGCACCTCATCGCCTTCGGCGTGCTCTTCCTCCTCGTGGTGCCCCATCACTACGCGGTGGGCAGCCAGGTCTTCGGGGTGGGGCTCGGTATCACCGCGTACACCCTCGGTATGCGGCACGCCTTCGACGCCGACCACATCGCCGCGATCGACAACACCACCCGCAAGCTGATGGCCGACGGCAAGCGGCCCGTCTCGGTCGGCTTCTGGTTCGCCCTCGGCCACTCCAGCGTGGTCGTCGCGATGGCGGCCCTGGTGGCGGGCGGCGCCCAGCTCGCGGGCACCCTGCTCAACGACGAGTCCCGTACGCACCAGATCCTGGGCACGGTCGGCACCACGATCTCGGGGACCTTTCTCTACCTCATCGCCGCCCTCAACCTGATCGCGCTGGCGGGGATCTGGCGGGTCTTCCGCGGTATGCGCAACGGCCACTACGACGAGGCCGAGCTGGAGCAGCGCCTCGATGCACGCGGCTTCATGAACCGCTTCCTGGGACGGTTCACCCGCTCGATCTCCCGCCCCGGCCAGATGTTCCCGCTCGGCTTCGTCTTCGGGCTCGGCTTCGACACCGCGACCGAAGTGACCCTGATGGTGATGGCCGGCAGCGGCGCCGCGGCCGGCCTGCCCTGGTACGCCGTGCTGTGCCTGCCGCTGCTCTTCGCCGCCGGGATGAGCCTGTTCGACACCCTCGACGGCACCTTCATGAACTTCGCCTACCAGTGGGCGTTCTCCAACCCGGTGCGCAAGGTCTACTACAACCTCACCATCACCGGCCTGTCGATCGCCGTCGCCTTCTTCATCGGCACGATCGAGCTGGTGACCGTGCTGCACGAGAAGCTCGCCCTCAACGACCCGCTGACCGGCTGGATTTCCGGCCTCGACCTCGGCAACGCGGGCTTCCTCATCGTCGGCCTGTTCGTGGTGGTGTGGGCCGCGGCGCTGGCGTACTGGCGACTGGCCGGCGTCGAAAAGCGCTGGGCGGAGCGGGCGGAGCGAACGACGTCGGCGCAGCGGGCGGGGGCGGCGGAGCAGGCCGCGCCGGGCTCCTGAGGCGCGTCAGCCGCACCCGCCCCGTACGCCCCCGGCGCCCGTATCGGCGCCGGGCCACAGCCGCCCTTTCATGTGGCCGAACCGGCCGCCGAACCCGTCACCAGATCCGGCCCCCAGCGCTCCAGCGCCGCCGCCAGATCGAGTGGCAGCAGCCGCTCCGGCTGGTCCGAACCCGGCCAGTCCTCCCGCGGGACCCGCCACATCACCTCGAACTCATTGCCGTCCGGGTCCTTGGCGTACAGCGACTTGGCGACGAGGTGATCACTCGACCCCACCAGCGCGCCCCGCTCGACGAGCTGCGCATGGGCCGCGACCAGCTCACCGAGCGTGCCGATTTCCCAGGCCAGGTGGTAGAGCCCGACCCGCCCGGCCTCGGGCCCCGGCGCATCCGGCCCCACCGCGAACAGCGCCAGATCATGATCATTGAGTGAGCCGGGAGCGCTGAGGAACGCGGCCCTTCCCGGAACCTCGATCCCCACCGCGAGCCCGAGGGCCTCGGTGTAGAAGGCGACCGACCGCGCCACATCACGGACGTAGAGCACCGCGTGGTTCAGACGTCGTACGGACATGCAGCCTGCTCTCCGATCTCCTGCCACGACACCGCCGGGGCCGTGCCCTCCCCCACTCCTGATCTACCCCGCCCGCCCCGACGCTGCCCGGATTCCGCCGGCCTGGATCCGGCCGTTTTCGGCCCGGGTGCCCGAAGTGCGGGGAGCGGCTCACTTCCGGGTCACTTCCGGACCAGCAGAACCGCGCCCGCCAGCACCACACTCAGCACCAGCGCGGCCACCCCGTGGACCGGCCGGTGTGCGCGCAGGCCCGGCAGGAGACGGTCGATGGCGTAGCGGCCGGGCCCGGTCAGCGCCAGGGCCGCGGCACCCGCGGTCAGCAGCAGCTCGTACTCGACGCCCTTGGGCGCGAAGAAGCCGCCGCCCCACTTCACGGCAAGGGCATTGATCATCGTGCCGACGACCGCCGCACCGGCGAGCGGCGTGAGCAGCCCGACCACCAGCCCGAGCCCGCCGAGCGTCTCGCTCAGACCGGCGACGACGGCCATCGTCCTGCCCGACGGATAGCCACTCATCGTGAAGAACTGCCCGGTCCCGTCCAGCCCCGGACCGCCGAACCAGCCGAACAGCTTCTGGGCACCGTGGGCCGCCATGGTCAGCCCGAGCGCGATCCGCAGCAGGAGCAGCCCCGTGTCGTAGCCGTGCGAGGAGGGGGCGGGGCGCGTCGAGGCGCCGATGCGGGAGGACTCGAGAGTGCTGAGGGGGGACGTCATGAGAGTGCTCTTTCGCATGTCGGGGACGGCCCGCGAGGCACCGCCGGAAGAACTACTTGAAACTTCAAGTCACCGTCCCGACGATACACAGCACCCCCACGGCGGACAACAGGTCCCGGCACACGGACCGACGCCCGGACCGGCAGCGGTCAGGAGGCGGCGGGCGGGACCGGTGCGGCGTCCGATCGCCCGAGGAACGCGCCGATCGCCCGGTCGAAGTCGGACCGCGCCACCGCAGGCCGCGGATTGACGGCGGCGGCCTTCCGCTGTGGTGCCAGCGCGGCGGTCACCGCCTGCTTGGCGGCCCGGATCGCCGCGGGTGGCTGCTCGGCGATCCGGGCGGCGAGGTCACGGGTGCGGGCGGCGAGTTGGTCCGCGGGCACGCCGTCGTCCGCGAGCCCGAGGGCCACCGCGGTGCGGGCGTCGACCAGTCGGCCGGTGTAGAGCAACTCCCGCGTCGCGGCGGGCCCGGCCAGCGCGACCATGCGGGCGGCGAACGCAGGGCTGGCGAGGATGCCGAGCCGGGCGATCGGCATCCCGATCCGTGCGCTGTCCGCCATGAGCCGCAGATCGCAGGCGAGGGCGAGTTGGCATCCCGCACCGGCGGCGACACCGCGGATCTCGGCGATCACCGGAACGGGACAGTCCTCGATCGTGGTGAACGCCGCTTCTATCTGGGCGAAGGACTCCTCGACGTATCCGTCGTCCGCATCCACCCAGTCGGTCATGTTCGAACCGGCGCAGAACGTGTCGCCATGCCCGCGGATCACCAGCACCCGCAGCGACCGGCCCGCCCCGAGCTCCCTGACCTGGCGGGCCAACTGCGCCCAGGCCCGGCCGGGAAGGGCGTTGCGCCGGCTGCCGTCACCGATACGGATCTCGGCGACCGCGCCGGACCGGGACGTCCCGATGGTGGGTTCGCGTGCGGGCACGGGGGTCACTTCGCGGCCTTTCGCGCGCGGAGAACGGCCAACTGCCGCGGGCCGACGCCGAGGGCGGCCAGGATCTGCGCGGTGTGCTCCCCGTGCCGGGGCGGCGGGGTGCGTACGGTCGCCGGGTTGCCGGACAGCTTGACGGGAGAGGCGAGGGTGCGCAGGGTGCCGGCGTCGGCGTGTTCGAGTTCGGCGACCATGCCGCGCGCGATGACCTGGGGATGCCGCAGGGCCTGGTCGACGGTGTTGATCGGGCCGACCGGTACTTCCGCCTCGGTGAGGAGCACGGCCCATTCCTGCGCGTCGCGTGCCCGCAGCGCGCGTTCGATGAGCGGGAGCAGTTCCCCGCGATGACGGACCCGGTCGGGGTTGGTGGCGAACCGTGGATCGTCGGCCAGCTCCGCGAGTCCGATCGCGGTGGCGAAGCGACGCCACAGGCCGTCGTTCCCGGCCGCGACCATGAGGTGACCGTCGGCGGTGGGGAACGCCTGGTAGGGCACGATCGTCGGGTGGGCCGAGCCATAGCGCTGCGGGACGTCGCCGGAGGCGAAGTACCCACCGGCGACATAGCTCAGCCAGGCCACCTGGCCGTCCAGCAGCGAGACATCGACCCACTCGCCGCAGCCGGTGTGCTCGCGGTTGCGCAGCGCGGCAAGGACGCCGATGGCGGCCCACATTCCGGCGGCGAGATCGGCCGGGGACACCCCGAACCGCACGGGTGGACCTGCGGGCTCTCCGGTCACGCTCATGACGCCGCTGACCGCTTGCGCTATCGCGTCGTACCCCGGCTCGCTCCGGTACGGCCCGGTCTGCCCGTAACCGCTGATCGAGGCGTACACCACACCGGGATTACGGTCGCGGACGTCCTGATAGCCCAGGCCGAGGCGGGCAGCGGTGCCGGGCCGGAAGTTCTCCACGATCACATCGGCGGAGGCGGCCAGGTCCTGTATCAGACGCAGACAGTCCGGGTCCTTGAGGTCGACCGCGATGCCGCGCTTGTTGCGGTTGACGCTGTGGAAGTACGCCGCGTCCTCGCCCTGGAAGGGGGGACCCCAGGCGCGGGTGTCATCGCCGGAGGCGGTGTCCTCGACCTTGATCACGTCAGCGCCCAGGTCGGCCAGCACCATGCTGCAGAACGGCCCGGACAGGATGCGGGACAGATCGAGGATCTTCAGACCGGTCAGCACGCCGTCGTGGACCAGCCAGGGCGGGGGTTGTGGTGTGGTGCGCATTGCGGTGTCACGCCTTTGTTCGTGTGGTGCGCCGAGGGGCCGGAGGGTCAGGAGCCCAGTTCGAGCAGCAGCTCCATGCAGATCGCGGTGGCGTCGAGGAAGTAGTCGACCCGCAGGTTCTCGTTGGGCGCGTG
Organism: Streptomyces sp. NPDC054786; assembly: GCF_053611685.1. Lineage (NCBI taxonomy): Bacteria > Bacillati > Actinomycetota > Actinomycetes > Kitasatosporales > Streptomycetaceae > Streptomyces > Streptomyces sp. NPDC054786. The sequence continues at coordinate 33,887 of NZ_JBSHAW010000006.1, forward strand.
ATTGGCCTGGTCGGCGTTGGCCAGCGGCAGGCCGATGCTGGGCACACCGAGGACCCCGGTGAAGATCCAGTCCGGAAGGGTGCCGCCGTACGCGGGGATCAGCAGCGGGTCACGCCCGGTGACCCGGGAGATGGCACGCGCCACCCTGGGCGTGTACGGATTGTCGATCGAGGTCCGGGAGGCCGGCACGCCACCGCTCTTGGTGACCGTCACCTGGGGGGCATGAGTACGCAGGTGCGCGGCCACGCGCTCGAAGACGGCCTGCGGGTCCTGACCCGCCGTCAGCCGGATGTCGACGCCCGCCTCCGCGGTGTCGGGGATGATGGTCCGGGCCACGTCGCCCGTGGTGATCCCGTTGATCGTCAGGGTGGGGCGGTCGGCCAGCCGCTCGTAGAAGGACAGCCCGTTGAAGGCCGGATCCATCTCGGTCAGCCCGATGTCACCGAGGACCTGCGGCAGATCGAGCGGGAGCGCGCCGAACGCGGCGCGGTCGGCGTCGGACAGCGGTTCACGGCCGTCCTCGAAGCCCTCGACGAGGACCCGGCCGCTGGGGTCCTTGAGGCAGGCCAGCGCCTGGACCAGCTGCCATGCCGGATTGGGCGCCACATTGCCGAAGTTGCCGGAATGCAGGGGACGGCTGGGGCCGGTCGCACGGAGCCGGAGACGGACCATGCCGCGCACTCCGTGCGAGACACACCATTCACCCGACTCGTGCACCGAGCGGTCGCTCCAGACGACCAGATCGCCGTCGAACCGCTCCGGGTGCGCGCGCAGGATGCCCGCCAGCGACGGGCTGCCGATCTCCTCCTCGCCGTCGAGCAGCACCGTGACCGAGCACGGAAGCGCGCCGACCTGCTCCTCGAAAAGCCGCAGTGCCTGAAGGTGCGCGTAGTGCTGCCCCTTGTTGTCGCCGGTGCCGCGCCCCCAGATCCGCCCGTCCCGCAGGACCGGGGCGAAGGGTTCGGAATCCCACAGCTCGCGTGGCCCGGTCGGCTGGACGTCGTAATGGCCGTAGATCAGGACGTGCGGCGCTCCGGCAGGCCCGGCGCGGTGGCCGGTCACCAGCGGCCGGCCGTCGCCGACCAGCACCGACGGTGTCAGGCCGGCCCGCTTGACCTCTTCCAGCGCACGGTCGGTCGCGGCGGGGAACCCTTCGCCGGTCGCGCTCACGCTGGGCTGGCTGACGTAGTCCATCAGTCCGGCGATGAGTTCGTCCTGGCGCTCGTGCACCAGTTCACGGGGCGTGCCGGCGAGTTGGGCGCGGATCGTGGACGCGTCCGTCATGGTTGACCTCGTTCTTTCGTGGGGCGCCGTGGGGCGTGGGGTCCGTCAGTGGGGGATGCGTCGGACACCGGGTGCGGGCTCCGCCTGCTGCGTCAGGCTCGGTCACCGGCGTCGGGCTCCGACGGGTGCGTCGGGCACGTGTTATGGGATGCGGCGGGGGCGTCAGCGCAGGCCGAGGAAGCGCCGGCTCGCCAGCAGGGCGGCGATGCTCAGGGCGCCGGCCACCATGATGTAGAAGGCCGGCGAGAGGTGACTGCCGGTCGCGGCGATCATCCAGGTGATGATCACGGGGGCGAAGCCGCCGAAGGTCATCACGCCGATGTTGTAGCTCAGCGACAGGCCGGTGCTGCGCGTCGCGGTCGGGAAAGCCTCGGACATCAGCGCGGGCAGCGCACCGAAGTAGCAGGCCTTCAACAGGCCGAGCGTGAACAGCACCAGGCCCATGACCGGCAACGACGGGCTGCCCGACAGCAGCAGGAACAGCGGGTAGATGCTGAGCACCATGGCGATCCCGGCAATGAGCATCACCTTGATGCGGCCGACCCGGTCGGAGAGGTGACCGGCCAGGGGTGTCACGGCCGTCAGCGCCACCCCGGCCGCCGCGGCCCCGATGAAGCCGGCGGAGGGCGGCAGACCGAGCACCTTCTGTGCGTAGGTCGGCATATAGACGATCACGTAGGTCACCGCGGTGGACATCACCAGTGCGCCGACCATGAGGAGCACCCGCAGCTTCTGGTTCCGGATTACTTGCCGGACCGGGGTCGTCGCGACTTCACCCGCTTCGGTGGCCTCGACGAATGCGGGAGTCTCCGGAACCTGACGGCGGATCATATATCCCACCGGGCCGATCAGCAGGCCGACGAGGAAGGGAATGCGCCAGCCCCATGAATCCAGCTGCGCCACGGACAGCGTCAGACTCAGTACGGTGCCGAAGGTCGCGGCCAGCAGCGTCGCCAGACCCTGAGAGGCGAACTGCCAACTCGCCATGAAACCCCGCCGGTCAGGTGCCTGCTCGGCCAGGAATGCGGTCGCGCTGCCGAACTCACCACCCGCCGAGAATCCCTGCAGCAAACGGGCCATCAGGATCAGAACCGGTGCGGCGATGCCGATGGATGCGTATGTGGGCATCACAGCGATCAGGAGGGTGCCGATCATCATGAGCCGAATCGTGAGGAGCAGCGCGGCCTTTCGTCCGCTGCGATCCGCGAAAGTGCCCAGGACGATTGCACCCAAGGGCCGGACCAGATACGACACCCCGAACGTGCCGAAGGCGAGCATCAGGGAAACCGTCGGGTCGCTGACAGGGAAGAACGCTTTCGAGATCGAACCCGCGAAGAACCCGTAGGTGGTCAGGTCGAACCATTCGAGCGTGTTTCCCGCGGTGGCCGCGACCACGGCACGCCTCGCGCGGCTTTTACTGACGGGCTTCTCGGCAAGCATCTGACCTGTCTCTCTAGCGGTCGTCATGAGTGATACTCCCTCGGATCGATCAGACGAACTGTCGCGCAGGGTGGAACCGCCGATGGGTGAGTCCGAAGCGAAGGACGGGGACTCGTGAACTCGTTGAGCGATGACGTTAGAGCTCCCGCATCGTTCACACAATCGCAACTTTCAGAACGCCTGATTGCCTATATGGCAACGCCGAGAAAGGCCCTCATGCCGCACCGAGATCCGCCCATCTCGTGATCCAGCCGTGGTGGACGCGGATGCCGCGCCGGACGGACAGAGCGGTGACGATGCCGCTCCCCCGGCCGTGCTCCTCGGGCTGACGCCCGGCGGCCGGCCGCCGGGCGTCCACCGCGGGCCCCGCATCGGTGACCTCGATGCGCAGGGCACAGGGCCTCTCGACCCCCGCCCTGGACAGCTGCAGCACGGCCGGAGGGAGGGCATGGGTGACCGCGTTGGTGACCAGCTCCGAGATCACCAAAACCGCGTCCTCAATGGTGGCGGGAGGCAGATTCCAGCTGGTCAGGACCGAGTGCGCCCGGCGGCGCACCAAGCCGGCAGCCTCCGGGACATGCGGCAGCGGACAGCGGAATTCCGCTTCCCGGTGCGGCGTCACGCGCGAGCCGGTGAATTCGCTGGGGGTTGTCGCATTCATCGCCTTCCCCTGCCTCTGCTGCCTGCGGGGAGGATGCACACCTGAGCGACCGAGAGACGCTGGGCGACCGCTGACGCGGGCGCCGCAGTGGGGGCGCCGCTCCGTTGTGCGGTCCGCCCTGCCGGGTGAGCCCGCAGGGCATATGCAGAAGGTAGACACCCGCCGACCATTCGCACAATCGCAATTTATGGAACAATCCGTTGCTTGAAATGCAATGGCTGCCTAAGCTGGTGCCATGCTGAACAGTCCGGCTCTTGAGTACTTTCTCGAAGTGGTTCGCACCGGCTCGGTCAACGAGGCATCCAGGCGGCTTCTGGTTGCCGGCTCGGCCATCAGCCGGCAGATCGGCAAACTGGAGCAGGAAATCGGCGTACCGCTCTTTGAGCGCCGACCCCGCGGAATGGTGCCGAGCGAGGCCGGCGCCCTGCTCGCCGCCTATGCGCGCCGCGCCTCATTGGAAACCGATCAGGTACTCACGGATATCCGCGGCCGCGGCCGACTGGGAAGTGTTGTCCGCGTGGCCAGTTCACAGGGCGCCGCGCAGGAATTCCTCCCGCACGCCATGGCCGCGTTCCGTAAAGAACACCCGGGCACCACCTTCCAACTGCCCGTGGTATCCCCCTCGTTGGCCACACGAAAGGTCCAGGACGGCTCGGTCGACCTGGCAGTCACCTTCAGCCTCGCCCCCATTCCCGACGTCCGCGTCATACACGCCCAGCGGGCCCCGATCCAAGCCCTGGTCAGATCCGATCACGCACTGGCCCAGCGAGACGAAATCCACCTCCACGACCTCCTCCCCTACCCGGTCGCCCTCACCGAAGAAGGCACAACGAACAGACGGCTCTTCGACCTCTGCTGCTCCATCGAGGGAATCACCTTCGAACCACTCCTGGTCAGCTCCAGTTCCAGCGCCCTGTCGACCTTCGTCAAAGAGGCGAATGCCGTCTCGCTGACCGGCCACATCAGCGTGCACGAGCGCCTGCGCATCGAGGGCCTGAAATCCATCAGCATTCTCAACCCGGAAATGCACCTGCGCACCATCCAGATCCAGGCCATGGCAGGCCGTCAACTCCCCGCCGTGGTCAGCGCATTCGCCGACCACCTCATCCACCAGCTTTCGGAAACCGAGGTCTAGGGGCCCGGACGACAAGCAACAGGCAACAAACAACAGGCAACAAGGTCGAGCGGAGCCGCCAGGAGGCGCATTCCCGCACGGTACGGGCCGCTCCCTGCACGCATGGTGCGGCCGCACCCACGATCGCCTCGGTCCGTTGCGGTACCACGGCGTCGAGGCCATCTGGCAGTGTCAGCTGTGACGGCCGCAAGCGGCAGGAGGCGAGACATGGCCATTCCGAAGAAGGGATCCCGGCCCATCACGGTGGACGGTGTCGACTACCGATGGTCCGTCCGCCGTAAGCCCACCTACCTCCAGGGCATCTGCCAGGCCCCCTTGAGTGTGGCCGTGGTACTCGGCCACACACCAGGCTCCGTCGCCGTGCTCCGCATGCCACACGCCCACCCGGGCAACTGGATGGGCGCCCCCGCCACCGCGGTCCGCCCCGCCGCAGTGGCGCACGGCATCCGCTCCGCACTCCGGCAGGGATGGAAGCCGGACGCGCCGGGCCGCCCCTTCCTCGTCGACCTTGCGTCCGCCCCCTGATCACACTCGCGACCGGCCCACACCGGCTGGGCAGCGGGCGCAGCGAGCCTTGATCGGACGAAGAAAGCCCTCACCCAAAAAACTCCGGGGCGAGGGCCGTCACCCGAAAACTCCGGACGCGATGTGCCACAGCGGGGCCCGGTACTGCTCAGGGCGGCTGCTGAGCAGAACTGCCCTGAGGCTCTCGCGCTGGCTGCCGCTGAGGCCGAGCGCCTCGGTGAGCCGGCGGAACGTGGTGTGCGTGATGCCGCGGCCCCTCGCATCGCGCTCGAACTCGTCGAGCCGGCGGAGCACGGCTTCCCGGTCGAGCGGCCGGGCGGGGCGGCTGCCGAGCCGGCCGGCCTCGCTACGTTCGTGGTCGATCTCGGAGAAGCCGCAGATCTCGCGGCTGTACCGCTCGACCTGATGCAGGTTCTCCGTGGCGAGGATGGCGCGGGCGAGCTGGTTACGGCTGAGGGCTTCGTCGAGGTCTGCCGCATGCACGGTGGGACCCTCGTCGGTGAGCGGGACCGGTGGGCCGCCCTCCCTCACTTCACAGACGCCTCGGGCGCCTCGCGCCGTGGCGGCCAGCATCGCCGTTGCCTCGGAAGGGTGCCACTCCAGTACGGAGCTGACCGGCCGGACGTGCTCGGCGGTGAGCGCCAGGAGCACCGGCCCCATGCGGTCGCGCAGGGCGTCGGCGGGGAGTTCACCGTCGAGGCCGGGGCCGGCGACCAGGAGCCGTACGGGGAAGTTGAGTTCGCAGCACGCCGCGAGGGTGAGCGCGTCGGCGACGGGGCTGCGGAGCGTGGGCTCGTCGCCCCGCGCGAGGATGTCGCCGCCCACGTCCAGGAGGTCGACGGAGTCCGGCTCCATGTACTGAACGAGCTCTTCGAGCTGGCGGATGATCCCCTCGGCGCCGTGGTGCGGGTCGATGAGCGCGAAGGTCTGCGGGAGCTCTGCGGCCAGCCGGGGAAGCGTGGAGCCCGCCGGAGCGATCGGTTGTGCGTCGGCGGGAACGGCCTGGACGCTTCGGGTGAGGGGGCGGAGGCCGGTGAAGTTGGCCGGTCCCCTGGGGCCCGGAACGGGGTCGACCAGGAGGCGGTCCCACGCGTAGGTGAGCACCACCGCCGGAGCCTCGCCGCCATGGAGAGCGGCATCCAGCATCGCGGCGGCGACAGCGTCGCCGCCACCGCCCGCTGCCACGATCAAGCGCGCCACGTGCGTCAGCGTACGGGCCGCCGTGCTGGCCACTCGCTCTATAGTGGCCAGTGGTAATAGCCACTTGCCAGGGGGAACGGATGCCGAAGATCGAGGAGAGCCGGCCCAAGTACCTTCAGATCGCGCACCACCTCCGCGACCAGATCCTGCGGGGCGACCTGCGACCCGGCGGCGAAGTGCCCTCGGAACGCCAACTGGCGGCGGACTGGGGTGTGTCGCGTCCGACGGCCGCACGGTCACTGGAGACCTTGAGGCACCAGGGGCTGGTCGAGAAGCGCCAGGGGTCGGGGACGTACGTGCGGGGCCTGCCGGTCCGTCGCCGCGCCCGTGAGCTGCCCGGCCGCGCCGACCGGACCGGAAGGACCTGTCCACCGGGCGAGCACGCGGTGATCACGTCGGCGGGCTGGGCGGAGGCGCCGGACCACGTGGCGAAGTCGCTGAACCTGGCGCCCGGCACCCGTGCGGTGCACCGTCGACGGGTCACCAAGAACGACTCCGGGCCGATCACCCTCTCGACCTCCTGGTTCGGCCCCGACGTGGGCGACCGCGCGCCGAAGCTCCGGGATCCCGAACGGATCCAGGAGGGGACGCTGACGTACGTCGAGCACATGACGGGACGCCAGGGAAGCTACGCCGAGGACCGGATGTGCGCTCGCCCCGCCACCGAAGAGGAGGCGGCCGGCCTGGAGCTGGCACCGGGAACGGCGGTGCTGATCGTGCATCACCTCGTCCATGACCTGCAGGGTCACCCTCTGGAGCTCGTCGAGGCGACGTATCCGCCCCACCGCTGGACGTTCGCACAGGGCTATCCGATCGGATAGCGAGCCGCGGACTGACCCACCGGAGGCACGGTTCCGGCACGAGAGCGAAGACGCTCCTCCGTCTGACGGTCCACGCTGCAACATGACGAGACCACACACGGCTCCGGAGACGGCCCGTGCCGTCGGTGCTGATGCCCAGGTCATGGCAGGGTTCGGCCCGCCCCGGCGGCTTGCGTGTGCACAGACAGTCCGCAGGGCGACACCGCCCGTCGAAGGCACGCACAGGGATCCGCAGCCGCTTCGTGCAGCCCCGGTGACGTGCACCGTCGTCCTCAAGGCGCGTGCTCGCCCGTGGTGTGCCTACGGTTGAGAGACGGGGACCGGGCGCGAATCGCCCGCCCGGCGACGAGCCCGCCACTGCTATCAGGCGAGGAGGGCCGTATGCACGCCAAACCGGTGTCCCGGCCGGCCCGCACCCCGGCCGGCACGAATGAAGAGGGCGACGGCGTCATGATCGGTGAGGGGCCGGTCGACGTCGACGTCTACATCGACTTCCAGTGCCCCTTCTGCCGGCACTTCGAGGAGGTCTCCGGGCCGGTCCTGGACCAGCTGGTCGCCGAGAACCTGATCACGACCATCTTCCATCCCGTGGCGTTCCTCGATGCCATGTCGACCACTCGCTACTCGACCAGGGCATCGGCCGCCGCGGGCTGCGCCGCCGACAGCGGGAGGTTCCGCGAGTACGTCAGGGCGCTCTTTGCCGACCAGCCACCCGAGGGCGGTGTCGGCCTCGACGACCAGCAGCTCGTCGACATCGGCGCCGGGGTCGGGATGACCGAGGCGACCTTCGCTGCATGTGTGCACGGCGGTGTCCATCTCGACTGGCCGCCCTATGTGACCGCGTGGGCGATCGAGCACGGCGTCGGAGGCACACCCACGGTCTTCGTCAACAGCATGGCCATCTCCCCGCACCCCGGCCTCATCAGGGCCGCGGTGCACGCGACCGCACGCACCGGAGCGTGACACCCGGCCGTTCCAACGGGCAGCCGCCGACAGGCAGATGCAAGCCCTTCGCTGCTCGGCCCGGACCGTTGCCGCGGACGGCCGGCACGTGTGGCCCCCGATGCGTCCCGGCACGCCCCGCCCCGCCCCCGTACAGGGCGGATGGCGATCACGCGCGACCGGCTCTGGCCGAAGCCCTGAAGCCCTGAAGCCCTGAAGCTCTGAAGCTCTGAAGCCGAGCGTGTCCGCAGCCCGGCGCATTCGTTGGCCACCGCGCCGGTGGTGGCGAACGTGTGGGTGCATCAGGAGCGTGGAGCAGTGGCCCGTTGGATCTTGATCAACGTCCCGCCCTTGGTGCTGCTGGCAGGGCTCATCGTCGGTATCACCGGCGGGACAGCGATCGTCCAGGCCTTCGTCCGGCACCGGTTCCCTCGCCTCAAGCAGGGCAGGCACAACGAAGTCGCCGTATTCGTATTTCCCGTCGTCGGTCTTGTCTACGGGTTCCTCATCGGCTTCATGGTCCTCGTGCTCTGGGGCCAGGTGAACTCGGCAGACCAGACGACGCGGGCCGAGGGCGCCGCGGCGGTGCAGCTGGCGAGGAGCCTCAATGCGTTCGGCAAGGCCGACAGCGCACGGATCCGGCAGAGCCTGTTGGACTACGGACACGCAGCGACGGCCGAGTGGTCCAACGCCTCGGGCGGCCGCACCACACCCGAGGCTGAGAACGCGCTGAACCGCCTGTACCGCACGTACGAGGACATCAAGCCGCGCAACGACACCCAACAAGCCTTCCTCACCAGCTCGCTCGCGTCCCTGAGGGAATTGAGTGACGCACGCACCGAACGGCTGCTTGAGGCACGCACCAACACCGGCCCGCCCCCGTCCTTGTGGATGGTGATCGTTCTGAACAGCGCACTGGTCCTTGCGTTCGCCGTCGCCTTCGGCTCCGAGCAGGCCCAGATGCACTACGGGATGGTCGGGGCGGTGAGTGTCCTCGTTGCCGCCAACCTGTTCCTCGTCACAGAACTGGCATTTCCCTTCCTCGGCGAGTTCTCCTCGTCGCCGGAGCCACTGAACGCGGTGCTCCAGATCCTGTCGTCGCCTCAGCCGCCTCAGTAGACCGGAGGCCGGGGGCGAGACGGACCGACGTCTACCAGCCCCTGGCCAACGGTCGTGATCAAGCGGCGGCCGATCATGTCCACGAGCAGATCCGGTGCTCGAAGCGGGACCGCGGCGGCCCGGACGGACCATCCGGCACGTCACGTAGGTGGCACAGCCCCTGTCGCACGACGCCCCAGGCAGAAAATGATCAAGGCCCAGGAATCCGATTTCGCATCGGATGACCTGGGCCTTTGCCGTTCTGCGCAGTGAGTGGCACAGACGGATTTGAACCGCGGCGGATGTCGGTCCGCGAACCGGGAAGCCCCCGCTCAGACAGGCCGAGGCGTCGCCGTCCCGCTAGGGCGTGTCGTTTGGATCAGGGCGGATCAGGGAGCGGGGTCTGGTTCGTGCGATCGCAAGGCGGAGGAGGGAGTCGACGCGGAGCGTCGGCGAGTGACGACAACGCGGCGAGCGTGCGTGCCAGACCCCGCGAGCCCGCCATGATCCAAACGACACGCCCTAGGCGAAGCTCGACGTCCATCGGGTCGGGGCTCCTCCTCGCACGCACCTTCCCGGAGCTGCTCGGTGATCAACTTGTCACGGACTCTCGGTGAAGCGGACGGACCAGGCGTAGCCGCTCGAGCAGTCGTGCGGGACCCGCCGGACCTCTCTGACCTCGCAACCGTCGTGGGCATACTTGCGGGCGAACCGGTCGAGGCGCTGCGCGTCGGTGAGATCCTCCATGGACAACGGTGCTCCGACGACGAGGTCTTCGTGAAGGGCTGTGCCCGGCGCGGCACCGTCCGAGCAGGCCGAGCAATGGTGCGTTTGGGGTAGGGCCATACGCTCAGTGTCCCCCTAACCCGGATGCCCCCAACGTTCACAGCGCAAATGGCCGCGCTACAGAGCGCCTTGGCCAAGGGCGGTGGCCACCGATCCCCGCCTGCACCGCGCCTACCTCCTCAAGGAAGCCCTGCGGAGCGTGTGCGCCCCGGCCAAGTCCGCCCCACCGCAGCGCTGAAAGCCCTGGGCCGCTGGATCGGCTGGGCCGGACGCTGCCGGATCGACGCCTTCGTCGACCTCCGGCGCAGGAGCCTGAATCGGCACGCCTGCCCGACGGGGGTCACCTAACGTATGCGGCATGACGCTGCAACTTGTTCAGGTGAACTTCAAGGCCCGGGACGACTCGGCGCTCGGCCAGTTCTGGGCGGAGGTGCTCGGCTGGGGTGTTTCCAGCGAAGGGCCCGGCGTCACCAACCTGGAACCCGTGGGCTTCGACTGGCCGGACCCGTCCGCCGTCTGCATCGATCTCGTCCGCGTCCCGGACCCGGAGACGGTGAAGTGCCGCGTGCACATCGAGCTCGCCACCACCTCCGAGGCCCATCAGACGGAGTTGGTCGCACGTCTGAAGGAGCTCGGGGCGACGCCCGCCGATGTGGGCCAGGGCGACGTGCCGTGGACGGTGATGGCCGACCCGGAAGGCAACGTGTTCAGCGTCCTGGAGCCCCGGGAGCTCTACCGGGACACCGGGTCGATAGCCGCCGTGGTCGTCGACTGCGCCGACCCACGGGCCATGGTCAGGTTCTGGGGCGAGGCGATCGACTGGACCGTCCACGAGCTGACCGACGACCGCGCCCTGCTGCGCTCCGTCAAGGGCGTCGGGCCGTACCTGGAGTTCCGCCGCACGCCCGACGACGAGGTCGTATGGAACCGCGTCCATCTCGACGTGATGGCCGACCCCGTCGAGGATCAGGCGAGGGAGGTCGCCCGGCTCGAAGGCCTCGGCGCGAAACGGTCCGACGTGGGTCAGGGCGACGTCTCCTGGGTCGTCCTGGCCGACCCGGCAGGCAACGAGTTCTGCGTCCTCGGCCGGGGCTGACGCGGAACTCCGTCCGCGCCCTCATGTTGGCCTTCCTCTCGGCCTCCCGGCGCGACCCGCTGTATGCGGCGTTCGTGCTCGCCATTGCGCTCGGCTTCCGCCGCGGTGAGATCGTCCGTCTCCGCCGGGCAGATGTGGATCTTGATAAGTGGGAGATCCGGAGAGGCATGGGCCGAGACGGGATGGACCGGCTTTTGAAGCGGCGGCCCACCGCCGGCCGACCGGTGCCGTTGATGTCAATTCCGGATGTCAAAGACCCCCTACCATGATCAGTAGGGGGTCTTTTGACTGGTGGGCACAGACGGATTTGAACCGCCGACATCTGCTTTGTAAGAGCAGCGCTCTACCGCTGAGCTATGCGCCCTGGCCGAGCCGACAGACTACCTTGCCTCCTGGGATGCACTGCAAACCAGTGCTCGAAGTGCGAACTTACCGGCCGGTGTGTTCGTTTCCGGTGAGTGGGAGAATGACATTCGGTCCTGGGGCGATCCGATCGGGAGAGGGAAGTGACGGCGACAGAGACGCAGCCGCATGAGCAGCGAGAACGCCGTCGCGTCCGTGGGGGTCCGCTCCGGGACGTGGTGGGTCTCATGTTGCTGCCGTTGCCGTTGTTGGTGGCGATGGTGCCGATGTCGTTCGCGGGTGGGGGGACCCGTCGCTGGTTCGGGCGCGGGGAGAGTCAGCGGGCCGATGCTCAGGCGGCAAAGGATGCCGCGGCGGCGGCGTTCTACGAGCTGGACACCGCGCACCGTGACCTGCGGATCTCCATAGAGGCGATCACCGCGGTCGACAATTCGCCGCCCGCGCGGAAGGCCGCAGAGGATTACGAGGGCTTCGGCCGGCGGATCGACGAGGTGAGTCAGCGGTACATCACCGCGGTCGACTCCCACGATCTGGACCGTGACGATCTGGACGGCGCCGCGGCGACGCGGGCGCGAGCCGATCTGACGCGAGCCAAGGAGGAGCTGGATCGTGTCAAGGGCGAGCTCGAGCGCTTCGCGCAAGGGCTCGGGCCGCTGCTGCAGACCGCCGAGACACAGCTGGCACGGCTCGCCCCCGCCGTGGAGCGGGCGCGGCAGGCTCTGCTGGCGGCGAGCAATGCGCTGGACGGGGTCCGTGCGCAGGGTCTGCGGGCCGATGATCTCGCGACCCGGCTGGCGGCGCTCGGCCCCGAGCTGACCAAGCTCAATCAGGGCGCCGGGCAGCATGGCGTACAGGAGACGATCCGACGCGCGGACGACGTGCTGCGCAAGGCCGAGGGCGTACGCACCGAGGCCGAGCGGCTGCCGGGGAAGGCAGCGGAGATCGACAAACGGCTGGTGTCGTTGCGGACCCGGGCGCAGGCGATCACGACGCGTGCAGGGAAGGTCGACCCGGTCCTCAGTGAGCTGCGGCGGCGGTACAGCGCGGCGTGCTGGCAGGACCTCCAGCAAGTACCGGAACAGGCCACGCAGTCCGTCCAGCAGGCCGAGGCCAAGCTGCGTGCGGCGCAGCAGGCGCGTGACGAGCAGCGCTGGGCGGATGCCACGAGCCTGCTGGCGACCGTCCGGGCGCTGTTGGACGGCACCGACGAGGCGGTCTCGGCGGCCGGTGACCGACTGCAGCGGCTCGATGCGGTGTCTTTCGACCGGCAGAAGGAGGTCGAACGGACGCGCTTCGCGATCCGGGATGCGCAGCGGCTGGCGATGACGGGGCGCAGCACTCCCGATCCGCGGCATGCCGGTCCCCTGGACGATGCGGTGGCGCGGCTGGACCGTGCGGTCGCGGGCCTGGAGGGGCGGCATCCGGACTGGTGGCATTTCCTGATGGAGACCGAGGCGGTTCGGGAGACCGCTGCCCGGGTGGTGCAGGAGATCCGCGGGGCCAGGGGCGGCGCCGGCGGCGGCTGAGGCCCCGGGCTACGGGCTACGGGCTACGGGCTACGGGCTACGGCTGAGGCTCAGGGCGGCAACCGAGGCTCAGGGCTGCGGCTGAGAGTCCGCGGGCCGGTGGCCACCGCGCTCGGATTACGGCGTACGTGCTCGGCGCCCGGCGCAATGGCGTGATGTTCCGCGTGGGCGGATCCTGGAGGAAGTACGGCCCAGGCGGCACACCTGCGCGAAGGAGGCCGGAGATGGCTACTGGGGCTACTGGCCAGACCCTGCACGGGCCCTCGAGCCCATTCCACCGGGTGAAGACGCACCACACGCGGCTCGATGAGCATCTGCCCGTGGACCACCGGCTCAGCAAGGTCTACCGCATCGGCGCGGGGCTGATGGGCTTGGTGCTGGTCGCCTTCGGCGTCCTCGGGCTGATCCACCACATCGGCTTCTTCGACACCGGCGGCGACACCGTTGCCGGGCTGAACACCAATGGCGCCCTGAGCGTCCTCTCGATCGTCGTCGGCGCGATCCTCGTCGCCGGCATGGTGATCGGCGGGAATCTCGCCTCGACCCTCAACATCGTGTTCGGCGGCCTCTTCCTCCTGAGCGGCTTTGTGAATCTGGCACTGCTGCAGACCGACGCGAACTTCCTCGCCTTCCAGCTCCAGAACGTCCTCTTCAGCTTCGTGGTCGGACTGATGCTGCTGGTCTTCGGGATGTACGGACGGGTCAGCGGCGGCCTCACGCACGACAACCCGTACTGGCGCGCCCGGCACCCGGACGAAGCACAGCGATTCGACCGCGGACAACTGCGTCCCGTCTCCGGCATGACGGCCGCACGGCAGGCGGCGCGGGTCAAGATGCAGGGCGCCTCGCATGCCGGGCGCGGCTCGATCGGCGCCGGCACCAGCGGGAGCAGATCCCGTACCGCTACGGGTACTGCCGCCGGCACCAGCACGGGCACCGGAACCAGCGGCAAGGGGCCCTGAGCGGGGGCGAGGAGACGTCAGGGCGTACCGAGGTGGGATGGGGATTGGGGTGCTCGGTACGCCCTGACGGCTGGGGCGGGGATGGCGGTAGGGGGACGGTGGGGGTGGACGGCGTCGGCGACCGCCGCCGGGCCCGGCGGGTTCGGTGCGGCGGAGGCGGCCGGTTGAACGGTGGGCCGGACGGGACCGGACCGGACCGGGTTGGTCGCCCGTAGTGGCTGCGTGAACTCCGCGGCTGAGCGGCTCGGCGCGGGAGCGGGGACGGCAGCTCGGCGGACGCAGGGAGCAGGAAGCGCGGACGCAGGGAGCAGGAAGCAGGGAGCACACGATGAGCCGTTCGGGCCACGCCTCCTCCACGGGGCACGGGGTTCACCATGAGGCGGTCGAAGCGCTTGCCAAGCGGATCTTCAAGGGCACTTACGGTGAGGGCGACAGCCTCGTCATGCCGGAGGTGATGGCGGAGCTGGACGTGAGCCAGACCGTGCTCCGTGAGGCGATCAAGGTGCTGACCACCAAAGGCCTCCTCGATACCGACAAGAAGCGTGGCACGTTCGTCCGCCCCCGGGAGGACTGGAACCTCCTGGACTCGGACGTACTGCGCTGGAAGCTCGCGGCCGGCGTCTCGTCCGACTTCTTCGCCGATCTGCTCGAACTGCGCCGTTCCATCGAGCCCGCGGCGGCCGCGCTCGCCGCGGAGCGCCGTACGGACGACGATCTGGCGGCACTGGACGCCGCGCTCAGAACGATGGCCGCGACCGACCACGATCCGGTACTGCTCGTACGCGCCGATGCGTCGTTCCACACGGCGATGCTGATCGCGTCGAACAACCGCTTCTACGCGCAGATGCACCGGGTGATCGTGCCGGTACTCGTCCAGCGCGACCGGGCGGTGCTCGCCGCGGACGGCGCGTTCGAGCCCCCGCACGCGGTCCACGCCACGGTCGTCGAGGCCGTACGGAACCGGGACGTCGACGGGGCTTATATGGCGATGCTCGAACTGCTTGATTTGTCGGCGCGGGAGCATCCGTAGGGGGTGGTGCGTCGGTAGGGGGTGGTGCGTCGGTAGGGGGTGGTGCGTCGGCAGGGGGTGGTGCGTCGGCAGGGGGTGGTGCGTCGGTACGGGCCGGTGCACCGATAGGGCGGGTGAGTGCGCGGGAGGGAGGGCGGCCGTGGGACACGGTGCCCCCGGGAGGCGGAGCGCACCCGTAGGCGGCGCAGCACCGGTTATCGCGATCATGGGTGGGCAGAACACCGCGCACGGGCCGGACGCCACGTCGCCGCACGGTTCGTACACCGCGCACCACATCCCGCACACCACACACGACATGCCGCACCCCGCACCCACACTCCACACCCCGCGCCGAAAGGACGGACCGGTCCATGAAGATCAGCCGCATCGAGACGTTCCTCGCCCCACCACGCTGGATGTTCGTACGGGTGGAGACCGATGAGGGCCTCGTCGGCTGGGGTGAGCCGGTGGTCGAGGGGCGGGCCGAGCCGGTCCGGGCCGCGGTGGAGGTGCTGTCCGAGTACCTTGTCGGCCAGGATCCGGCGCGAATCGAGGACCACTGGCAGGTCATGACCAAAGGCGGCTTCTACCGCGGTGGGCCCGTCCTGTCGTCGGCCGTCGCCGGCCTGGACCAGGCGTTGTGGGACATCAAGGGGAAGCGGCACGGTGTCCCGGTCCACCAGCTGCTGGGCGGGCCGGTCCGCGAGAAGATCCGCGCATACGCATGGGTCGGCGGCGACGAGCCGCATGCCATCCGCGACGCGGTCACCGCGCAGGTCGAGGCGGGCTTCACCGCCGTCAAGATGAACGGCTGCGGCCGGATGACGCCGGTGGCGACCCGCGCCGAGGTACGGCAATGCCTGTTGCGCGCCGAGACCGCACGCGAAGTACTGGGCGAGGAACGGGACTTCGGCCTCGACTTCCACGGCCGGGTCTCGCCCGCCAACGCCCGCAGGCTCCTCCCCCTGCTGTCCGACTACGCACCGATGTTCGTCGAAGAGCCGGTCCTCTCCGACTTCATGCAAGCCCTCCCTGATCTCGTCAACGCCTCCAACATCCCCCTCGCACTCGGTGAACGTCTCTTCACCCGGCGAGAGTTCCTGGATCCCCTCCAAGCCGGCGTCGCGATCCTCCAACCCGATATCTCGCATGCGGGCGGGATCTCCGAGCTGCGTCGGATCGCCGCGCTCGCGGAGGTGTACGGGGCACAGCTCGCCCCGCACTGTCCGCTCGGTCCGGTCGCACTCGCCGCCAGCCTGCAAGTCGCCTTCACCACCCCGAACTTCCTCATCCAGGAGCAGTCCATCGGGATCCACTACAACCAGGACGCCGAGCTGCTGGACTACGTGGTGGATCCGGAGCCGTTCCGCTTCCACGGCGGGTCACTGCTGCGGACCGACCGCCCCGGGCTCGGTGTGGAGGTGGACGAGGCCGCGGTGCGGGCGGCGGATGAGCGGGGCCACGCCTGGCGGAACCCCGTGTGGCGACATGAGGACGGGGCATTCGCCGAGTGGTGACGGGTACCGGCGCCGGGCCCCTACGGGGAACCCGGGCATGGGGAACCCGTTGGCGGTGGCCACCGCTGCCCCGGTACCAGGACCCCGCTGCGCTGAGATCGGGTACCGGGGGCTCGTGGCCGGCAACGAACACACAGGTCACCCCACAGCTCCAGGACCATCCCAGGTTGCACACCCCGCACACCCCGCACACCCGTCAGTCCGGCCCGGAATAATCGAAGGCATCACCCGCGCGCCCGACCGACCCAGCCGCGCAGACGCACGCGGCGGGGTGCAGGAGAAAGCAGGAAACGCCATGGACTTCAGCACAGCGCTCCGGACCGAGCGGCTGGTCGCCATCATCCGGGGCAGAGATGCGGAGGCGTCCTTCCGTACGGTCATGGCGCTTGCGGAAGCGGGCCTTCCGCTGATCGAGGTCTCGCTCAGCGGAAAGGACGCCCTCACCGTGATCCGAAGGGCGCGTGCCGAGCTCGGCGACGCGGCCTGGCTCGGCGCCGGCACCGTCCTGACCGCATCCGACGCCCGGCGCGCCGCCGAGGCCGGGGCGAATCTCATCGTCACGCCCGGTCTGGGGGCCGGTCTGGAGGAGTCCGTGCGCCAGGGGCTGGCGACGCTCGCCGGGGTGATGACGCCGTCCGAGGTGATCGCGGCCGACGCGCTGGGCGTCTCGGCCCTGAAGCTGTTCCCGGCGTCGGTCGGCGGACCCTCGTATCTGCAGGCGCTGCGCGCTCCCTTCCCCGAGCTGCCGTTCGTGCCGGTCGGAGGCGTGGACGCGGCCGCCGCGCAGGCGTACTTCGCCGCCGGGGCGGTGGCGGTGGGCGTCGGCTCGCCGCTGGTCGGAGACGCGGCGGACGGCGGCGATCTGGACGGGCTGCGCAAGCGCGCGGCGGAGTTCAGGGCGGTGTGCGCACGATGACGCGGCCGACTTCGGGGGACCAGGAGGCGCAGCGGGGCGGCGCCGCTGCCCACCCCGGGGCCAACCCCGGCCGTCCACGGGTTCCCCGGCAACCGGGCCGCCCGGACGTCTTCACCTTCGGCGAGACCATGGTCGCGCTACGCGGCAGCGGCCCGCTGAAGCTCGGCGGCACGATGCAGGTCTCCATCGCCGGAGCGGAGAGCAATGTGGCGATCGGCCTGGCGCGGCTCGGGCACGACGTCCGCTGGGCGGGCGCGGTCGGCGAGGACGAGGCCGGCCAACTGGTGCTGCGGACGCTGCGCGCCGAGGGCGTCGAGGTCTCCGGTGCCTCGACCGACCCCGGCGCCCCGACCGGGCTGCTCCTCTTCGAGCCGCGGCTGCCCGAGGTCACCCGGGTGCACTACTACCGTGCGGGATCGGCCGGCTCGCGGGTCACGGCAGACATCGTCGAGCGCGCCTTCTGCGCGGCCCCACCCCGCGTCCTGCACCTGACGGGCATCACCCCGTCCCTGAGCCCCACGGCTCGCTCGGCGGCCCTGCGGTGCCTCCAACTGGCCCGCGAGCACGGCTCCTTGGTCTGCCTCGATGTCAACTTCCGCGCTCGGCTGTGGACCGCCGAGGAGGCCGCCGCGGTCCTACGCGAGTGGATTCCCTCCGTGGATGTCCTGATCGCCTCCGATGACGAGCTTCCGCTGTGCCTGCCGGGCGGGGCGGGTGCGGAGGGCGTGCCGGGCGGGGCCCAAGGGGGCGAGGGGGCTCCAGATGCCGGAGGGGTCGAGGGAGCCCAAAGCGCCGAAGGGACCTGGGCGGCTGAGGCGGCCCAGGGAGCCGAGGGGATGCAGGGGACGCAGAGGCCGCAGGCAGCCGACGAGGGGGCGGCCCCTCCCGGATCGGAGCAGGTGGGAACTCCCGCGGCCGCTACGTCGGCGCGGGGCGGCGCGGAAGGTGACACCGCTCCCCTCCCGCTCGGGGAAACCGCCGGCGGCTCTGCCGCCACCATCGCGTCGCAGGCCAAGCTCCTGCTGGACCTGGGTGTCGGCGAGATCGTGGTCAAACTCGGCGCGGAAGGGGCAACGGCCTTCACCCACGGCGGCTCCCTGCACCGGCCCGCCACGCCAGTACGGGCCGTCGATGCCGTGGGGGCCGGCGATGCCTTCGTGGCGGGGTATCTGTCGGCGCTGCTGGACGGTGAGGAACTGGCCGGGTGCCTGGAGCGCGCCGTCACCGCCGGAGCGTTCGCCGTCGCGTCCCCCGGCGACTGGGAGGGCGCACCGACCCGTTCGGAGCTCGGCATGCTGGGCGCGCCGCCCGGCACCGTCGTCCGCTGAGCGGCGCCACGGCTAATCTGTGCCCATGCCTCGTTACGAATACCGGTGCCGCCCCTGCGGCTCCACCTTCGAGCTGAACCGGCCGATGGCCGAGTCCTCCGCCCCTGCCGTCTGCCCCGACGGTCACGAGGACACCGTGAAGCTCCTCTCCACGGTCGCCGTTGGCGGCTCCGCAACCGCTCCCGCCCCGAAAGGCGGGGGCGGCGGGGGCGGCGGCTGCTGCGGAGGCGGTTGCTGCGGCTAGGGCACGTCCCGGGACCCCGTCGCGTCCCGGAGGCATGCCACGGTGTCGGGCCAGGCCACGACCTGAGAACTCGGCCGCTACTTCTTGCGCGCCAGTGTCACGCCGTCCGCCACCGTGAGAATCACCGCCTCCATGCGCGGGTCCTCCACGACGTGGTCGTTGAATGCCCTGATCGCCAGGGCCGACCCGGTCGCCGCCGGGTCGGCAACCTCCCCGCGGTACAGGACGTTGTCCGCGACGATCAGGCCCCCCGGCCGCATCCGGGGCACCAGCTCTTCCCAGTAGGCGATATAGCCGCCCTTGTCCGCGTCGAGATAGGCGAGATCGATATGCGGTTCGGTCGGCATCGCCCGCAGGGTTTCCAACGCGGGTGCGATCCGCAGGTGGATACGGTCCGCGACATCGGCCTTCGCCCATGCCTCCTGGCCGTACGCCGTCCACTCCTCGGAGACGTCGCAGGCGATCAGGGTGCCGTCCTCGGGCAGTGCCTGGGCCATGGACAGCGCCGAAAACCCGGTGAACGTGCCCACCTCGACGACATGCCGAGCCCCGATCAGCCGCACCAGGAACGCAAGCAGCGGCCCCTGTTCCTCCGCCGACTGCATCCCCGCCGCCTCGGGAAACTGCTGGCGTGTGAGTTCCACGATGTCCCGCTGCGCGGCGTTCAACGGGGGGTTGTGGGCGAGGACGTAGTTGTACATCTCCGCCGTGATCGGCGTGCTCTTGGACTCAACCACTGACTCTCCTCTTGATCAAGGATTGCGGTCTCGGCCGATCACCGGACGATGCGGCCGACCGCCTCGGCGAGACTAACCGAGCCTCCACCTTCACCGGCTGCTTTGCGCCCCCTCCCTGCCCTCGTGCCTCGTCCCCCGGTCTCACGTGCCCAAGTAGCGCAACACCGCCAGAACCCGGCGTGAGTATCCGGAGGTGCCGGTCAGACCGAGCTTGTCGAAGATCGCGTTGATGTGTTTCTCCACGGCGCTCTGCGAGATGTGCAGCCGGACAGCGATCGCCGCGTTGATGTGGCCCTGCGCCATCTCCCCCAGCACCTCCCGCTCGCGTGCGGTGAGGGTGCCCAGCGGGTCCGAGCGGCGGCTGCGCGTCAGCAACTGCCGTACGACTTCGGGGTCGAAGGCCGCCTGGCCGGCACCCACCCGTTCCAGCGCGTCCAGGAACTCGTCCACCTGGACCACCCGGTCCTTGAGCAGATATCCCACCCCCTCGCTGTCGTCGGTCAGCAGCTCCGTCGCATAGCGGCGCTCGACATACTGCGAGAGCACCAGCACGCCGACATCGGGCCAGCGTTCCCGAATCTGCACGGCCGCCCGCAGTCCTTCATCGGTGTGCGTGGGAGGCATACGGACATCCACCACCACGGCGTCCGGCGTCTCCTGCTTCTCCCCCGCCTGCTCCAGCACGGCAATCAGCTGGCCGGCATCGCCGACCGCGGCTGCCACCTCGTGCCCCTCCTCCGCGAGCAGGCGCACCAGGCCCTCCCGCAGCAGGGTCGAATCGTCGGCAAGGACTACGCGCACGGCAGCTCCACGGTGATGGTGGTCGGTCCGCCGGCCGGGCTGTCCACCCGGAACCGGCCGTCGAGGGCGGCGACTCGGCGGGCCAGTCCGAACAGGCCGCCGCCGGAAGAGTCCGCGCCGCCCGATCCGTCGTCCTCGATATGCACGAGCACTCCGTCCTCCCCAGGGGCGACGCGGACGGTTATCAGCCCGGCACCCGAATGCTTGACGGCGTTGGTGACGGCTTCGGAGACGACGAAGTAGGCGACCGTTGCCACGGCGGTGTCGGGTTCGGTGGCAAGTGTGTAGTCGAGGCGTACGGAGATGGCCGAGCGCTCGGCGACCGTTTCCAAGGCTGCTCGCAGCCCTGCTTCGTCCAGCACTGTCGGATAGACCCGCCAGGCCACTTCGCGCAGCTCGGTCAGGGCCTGGCTGCTCTCTTCGTGGGCCTGGCGCAGGAGTTGGTCCGCGCGCTGCACGTCCTGGCTGCGCAGCGCGCGGCCGAGCAGCATTCCCAGGGCCACCAGTCGCTGCTGTACCCCATCGTGCAGATCGCGTTCGATACGGCGGCGCTCATCGTTGACCGCGGCGATGACGCCGGCGCGGCTGGTGGCCAGTTGCTCGATGCGGCGCTCCAGCGCCTCTTGGTGGCTGGGGCCCAGGAAATGCCGCGCCAGCTTGGTCTCCAGCCCTGCGACGCCGAACGAGCCCTGCAGGCTGAGGAAGAGGAGGAAGAGGCCGCCGACGGTCGACAGTGCGAGGGTGCCGGGACGGTGGACTTCGGCGAGCAGCAGGATGAAGATCCAGGCGGTGCCGTACGCCGCTCCGATCAGCGCCGCGCTCAGGACGAGAGCACCCAGCAGACCCAATCCCCAGCGCAGGGACAGATATTGCAGCGCGCGGTGGTGGGTGTAGGCGTCTGATGTGTCGGCCGCGAAATAGACGCGGAGGCGGCTTCGATTGGTCTCGGTCAGGGGCCGCGCCACGGCGAACACGTGCTTGAGGACCGCGCGGCGGCCACCCGGCCAGGCGAGGACGAGCAGCAAGGAGAGGCCGGAGAGCACGACGAAGGGGAACTCGGCCGCCGTCGTCGCGGTACCGAGCACCAGCCCTGTCGCCAAGCGCAATCCGCGCCGTGCCATTCCCAACATGATCAAAACGCTAGCCGCACCGCACTCCCCCGCGCACTGCGGAAAACCGCAGTCTTTTGTGCGGTGTACCGCAATGTGCCGCGAGGCGCGAATTCATAGCGTTGAATCATGATCGAGAGCATCGGAAACACCGCACCTGGCTGGATCACCGGCCTCATGGACACACTCGGCGCGCCCGGCGCGGGCGTGGCGATCGCCGCGGAAAATCTCTTCCCGCCGCTGCCGAGCGAGGTGATCCTGCCGCTGGCGGGCTTCGCCGCCGCCCGCGGCAGTATGCATCTGCCGTCCGCGCTCGCGTGGACGACCCTCGGTTCGGTGATCGGCGCCTTGGCGCTGTACGGCGTGGGCGCGTCGCTCGGGCGTGAACGTACGGTCGCGATCGCGACGAGGCTGCCGCTGGCCAGGGTCGCGGACATCGAGAGGACGGAACGCTGGTTCCGGCGGCACGGGACGAAGGCGGTGTTCTTCGGCCGGATGATCCCCCTCTTTCGCAGCTTCATCTCGATACCCGCCGGCATCGAGCGCATGCCGATACCGGTCTTCCTCGCCCTGACCACCCTCGGCAGCCTCATCTGGAACGCGGTCTTCATCCTCGCCGGCTTTCTGCTCGGCGAGAAGTGGGAGGAGGTGACGGGTTATGCGGAGGTGTATTCGAAGGTGGTCCTTGCGGCGGCTGCGCTGGCGGTGGCGGTCTTTGTCGTCGCCCGGGTCAGCCGGCGCGGCTCGGGGATGCGGCGCCGCGGATGAAGGCCCGCACGATTTCCTCGCCCGCGGCGACACCCCGTTCATCGAGCGCCGTGACATGAGGGGCGTGCCAGCCGGAGTCCGCCAGTTCGCCGTGTCCGGGGCGCCATCCGCGGTCCGCGGCCAGCAGCAGATCGGCATCGAGCAGGGAATCACCGGCCGCGAGGATCTCGGTCGCCCCGGTACGACGGGCCACCTCGGCCACGGCTGCGCTCTTGGTCAGCGGCTGCGGCACGGCATAGATCTTGCGGCCCTGCAGGGACACGGTCCAGCCACGTTCGTCCGCCCAGCCTGCGAGGTCCTTCACCCAGGTGTCCGGCAGCAGTGGCCGCTCCACGACGAGATAGGCGAAGAGGTCCTCGGCGACGCGCTCCTTGAGCAGCCAGGCCGGGTCGGCGGTGCGGACGAGGTGCGCGCGGATCTCGTCCAGGGGTGCGCACTGCGAGGCGAGCCGCCCGGCGACGGTGCGCTGCCAGTCCCGGTCCGACTCACCCCGTACGAGCAGATGGCCGCCGTTGGCGCAGATGGCGAACTCCGGTGCCGGTCCGGGGAGATGGATACGGCCGTACTGCGCGCGGGTGCGGGTGGTGGCCGGGACAAAGGTGGTGGTGCCGGCCAGTTCGGCGAGCAGCCCGGCGGCCGTCTCCGTCATATAGGACAGCGGCTTGCGCTCATATGTCTCGACGCACAGGAGCCGGGGGGCCTCGGCGTCGGGCATGGCGAGGCCCAGGGCCGCGGCCGAATAGATCAGGGTGCGGTCGAGGTCGCTGGCGACGATCGCGCTCATCAAGCCACCGCCTTGCCGTCAGCACCCGTGGCCCCGCGAGTGAAGCGGGGGTGGATCAACCCGACACAGGTATAGGGCAGTTCGTCGATCTCTTCGACGGGCACACCCCGTTGTTCTGCCAGGAGGCGCACATGATCGAGATCGCCCCCGGCCCCCTTCCGGGCCAGGATCTTCCAGGGGACCCGGCGCAGCAGCACCCGCGTGGTCTCACCGACGCCGGGCTTCACGAGATTGACGTCGTGGATGCCGTATTCCTCACTGATCCGTTCGACGGCCGCCCAGCCCTCCCAGGTGGGCGCCCGGTCGGCGGCGGCCAGCTCCTTCACCTCCGCGGCGACCTCCAGGGCCACGTCGTCGAAACGCGCGCCGACCGCGTCCAGGAACGCGCGCGACACATCGGCCGCAGCCAGGTCCCGGTAGAACTTCGCGCCGTGGAAGTCGTCCGGACCCACGAGGTCATCGCGCAGGACGGTGCGGGATATGAGGCCGGAGACGGTGGAGTTGAGGCAGGCGGACGGGATGAGGAAGTCGTCCCGGGTGCCATAGGTCTCGACGCAGCCGCCGGGGTCGGCGAGCACGGCGATCCGCGGATCGAAGCCCGGGAAGTCCTCCAGGGCCTGGGCGAGTTCGCGAGTGATGGCGCCCTTGCCGGTCCAGCCGTCCACGAAGACGACATCCGCCGGATCGTGATGGGCGGCCAGCCAGCGCAACGCGGTGGTGTCGATGCCCCGGCCCCGGACGATCGAGACCGCGTAGTGCGGCAGGTCCAGGCCGTGTGCGTGCCGCGCCCAGCGGCGCATCAGCACCCCGACGGGTGTACCGGCCCGTGCCAGCGACACCAGCACGGGGCGTGGGCTGCGTTCGGCGAGCACGGTCTCGGTGACCGTCCCGACCGCCCTCGCGATCCGGCTCGCGGAGGTCTCCAACGCGCTGTGAAACAGCGCCTGGTACTGCTCGCTCGGCTGGTACTCGACGGGCAGCGACTCGGCGTAGTGGGCGCCACCGCGCTGAATCGCCTCCTCGCGTTCCTCGGTCGGCGCTTCCAGGGTGACATCGGAGAGGTCCTGCAGCAGCCAGCCGACCTCGTCGGCGGTGTAGGAGGAGAAGGCGGGGCCGCGCAGCGGCTCGGGGAGGGGCATGGATCGGACCTGTGGTCGGGGAGCGTAGGAGGGGATGACGGCGAGCAGCAGCCGGTCGGTGTGCTCGGCGAGCCGGTCCAGCAGACCGTCGGTGGTGTGCAGTTCCGGGAGGTCGCCGTGCGAGTCCACGACGGCCACGATGGCGTCGAAGCCGCGCTCCGGGTCGGTGCCGGCCGCCACGTTGTAGGCGTACCGCTCCCCCGGCCCGTCGGCGGGCTCGTCGTGAGCGGGGAAGGACAGCCGGGTCCGTATCGCGTAACCGGGGTCGTCGAGGGCGAGCACCGGCGATCGGGTGGTGGTGGAGAAGAAGACGCCCGTGCCCCCGGTCGACGCGGACAGTTGACCGGCTCGGGGCGCCATGGCGGTGTCCCCCGCTTCGGTGCCGTCATGGGCCGGCGTGGGCTTGCGGCCGCCCTCTTCCTCGGCCATGAGAGCGTCCAGCGCCTCGGCTATCCGCAGCGGCGCGTACATCAGTTCCTCGTTGCCGAGGACGAGGATGCGGCGGGCACCGTCCAGCTCCTGCGCGATCCGGGTCGCCATGTCCGGCAGAGCGGCCTCCAGCCGGGCGCGGTGTGCCGGTGTGAAGCCGTGCCGACCGCCGTCCGGCAGCCCGGCGGGCCAATCGAGGTCGACCCGCACGACGCCCGCATCGCCACCGGGCACCGCCGGGGCGCCTGCCTCTCCGGACTCGCAACCAGCGGGCTCGGAACCAGCAGGCTCGGAATCACCGCGCCCGGGCCCGGCCCCCTCAGACGTGCTCGCCGTGACAGGCGCAGGGACCCGCGCCTCCGGGGCCTCATAGGCGGCGACGAGTTCCTGGCCGCGGGCCAGGACGTCCTCGGGCAGCCGGACACCGCCCGCGGCCAGCGCCACGAGGTCGACGCGGGCGCCCAGTTCCGCCGCGAACTTCTCCAGGTGACTGCGGTTGGCGTCGGAGCGCATGTCGACAAGGGCGACGACCACGTACCGCTCACGCGGGAACTGCGCATGCAGGGCCTTGATCGTGTTCAGAACGGTCCTGCCGGTGGAGAACTCATCGTCGACGAGCACCAGCGGCCCGTCCCCGGCGAGGAGTTCACGGTCCTCCGGGAGCAGCAGATGCGAGGTGGCATGGCTGTGCTCCTCTTCAAATCCGCCCACCTGCGCCACGCCCGCCACCGGTCGGCGGGTGGAGTGCAGATACGGCGCGAGTGCCAGGCCGTCGGCCACCGAATGTCCCAGCCCGGTGGCGGTCTCGGCGTAGCCCAGGACGACGGAGCGGGCGGCGGCCTCGTCACCCAGCAGCTTCCGCACCCGGCGCCCCAGCCCGAAGCCGGCGCCGTGGACCACATCCGGTCGCTGCGGCACGTGCTTGCCGAGCACGTTCGACACGAGCAGATGGGCCCGCTTGGGGTTACGCCGCAGCGCAAGCCCCAGCATCTCCGGCAGCTCGTCCCCGCCGCTCAGCGAGACTCCGAGCCGACCGGCGACCCATTCTCCCGTCCAGACCACGCGTTCCGTCTCCTCCGTCGTACCGTTCATCTGTCTCACCGCTTTTCACGTCTGGGGCAGGCTCGCCGTCAGCAGCTCCACGAAGCCGATGCCCTCCCGGGCGACCCCGAACGCCTCGGCGCGCAACAGGGTCCGCTCGGCCCAGGCGCGATGCGGCTTCACCTCGTTCATCTTGTTCGTATAGGCGGAGCGCAGAACCCCGCCGTCGCCCCGTTCGGGCCGCAGGATGTCGGCCGCGTCGCTGAACTCCTCATGGCTGACGACCGAGAGGGCGTGCACCGGCGCGACATGCGAGGGGTGAATGCAGGTCTTGCCCTGCAGGCCGTTCGCACGGTCGAGTTCGATCTCGCGCAGCAGGCCGTCCATATCGTGCTCGATCAGGGCCGTACGCAATTCCTCGGCGCGTCCGAGGAACGGGCTGCGTCGCAGCTGCGGCTTGAACATCCGCTCCTGCAGCCGGAAGTACTCCCACACCGGGCCGGTGACCGTGAAGCCCGTGCCGTCCGCCCGCCCCAGCACATTCACCACGTCGGAGATCACGGAGGCGACGATCTGGACGTCGTATGCCGTCATGTCGGGGGCTCTGCGCAGGCCGTAGGCGGAGCAGAAGTCCGTGACGCCGAGCCGCAGGGCAAGTACCCGGTCCCGGTATTTGTCCACGGTCCTGGCGATGCCCTGCAGGGTCTCGGTGCGGCTCTCCAGATGCAGCAGCTGCGGCGATTCCAGCACCGGCATCACGAACAGCCGCCGGGCGCAGTCGGCCTCGGCCGCGGTCAGCGCCTCCAGGAACGGGACTCCGCGCTCCTCGGTGAATTTCGGAAGTACAAATCCGGACAGCCTGTGTACAGCGGCGCCCATCCGGCGCACCAGATCCGGTATTTGGCCGGGTGTGCGGACACGGATGAACAGCAGCGGAAGGTCCGCGCCCCCGGTGACCGCCTCGTCGAGAAGGCCGAGCTGCCGTACGAGGTTCTCCTCGCCGGCCTCGACGTCCCCGTCACCTATGGAGTCCTCGAGGCACAGCACCATGGACTTCACGCCAAGTCCGGCCTGCTTGAGGACATCGGCGGCGAGTCGCGGGCGGGTCGCGGGGCTGTAGAGCGTCGCCCCCAGGGCGAC
Organism: Streptomyces sp. NPDC054786; assembly: GCF_053611685.1. Lineage (NCBI taxonomy): Bacteria > Bacillati > Actinomycetota > Actinomycetes > Kitasatosporales > Streptomycetaceae > Streptomyces > Streptomyces sp. NPDC054786. Next base: position 60,688 of record NZ_JBSHAW010000006.1, read on the forward strand.
CGCGAGCATGCGGGCCGGCGAATCCGCGGTGAACTCCACCGGCTCCTGGTGGAACAGTGCCTTCCGGATGTCGGGCGGAAGGTGCCCAAAATGACGCATAAAACTCCCCGTATACATGCGGGACCCGGGCACCCCCGCTGCGTCTCGCTGTCTGGATCCAGCCGGTAATCGTACGTCTGTGGGGGCGTGGTTGGTTCCCACGCGGGTGAAAATCACGTAACCCCCACGAGGCGCCCAGGTATCCGCAGTGGCGCCCCGGCAACGGCTCGCGGCCCCCCGCGTTGTCGCTGCGACCTGAGGGAAGGCAGGATTGCGGCATGACGCACGCGATGCTGAAAGGGTCGAACGTACCCCTCGACGCCACGGCTGTTCGGGCCGTCCTGCGCTGGACTCCCGGCGCCGGTGTCCCTGATGTCGACGCCTCGGCCCTGCTGGTGGGGCCCGAGGGGCGCGTGCACTCCGACGAGGACTTCGTCTTCTACAACCAACCGCGCCATCCCAGCGGCCTGGTGCGGCATCTGCCCAAGACCCGGCTCGCGGAGTGTCTGACCGACACCATCGAGGCGGATCTGACGGCGCTGGACGCGTCGGTGGACCGGGTCGTGCTGGCCGCGTCGTCGGACGGTGGCGCGTTCGCGGGTGTCACGGATCTGCGGGTCCTGCTGTACGACGCGGCGGCGAGTGACGGCGAGCCGATCGTGGTCTTCGACGTGGTGCCCGAGACGGGCGACGAGACGGCCCTGATCTGCGGGGAGTTGTACCGGCGCGCCGAGGGCTGGAAGTTCCGCGCCCTGGGGCAGGGGTACGAGAGCGGTCTGGTCGGCCTGGCGACCGAGTTCGGGATCTCGGTGGACGAGAACGAAGCGGCCGACGACGGTCCGCCCGCCTCGGAGGCACCGGTGTCGGCGTCTCCCGGCCCGGAGCCCGCGGCGGCCGCCGTCCCGGCTCCCCGGAACGAGCCCGGCCCGTCCGACGCCCCGTCCGCCCCCGGCCCGACGGCGAGCAGCCCTGCCGCCGCCGCGACCCCGCCGCCCAGCACCTGGCCCGAAGAGGCCTCGGGCCCCCCGTCGGCGGCGCAGGCGTCTCCCGCGTCGGACCCGGAGGCGGTCACCCAGCATGTGCCGGACGCCATGCCGGAGCCGTTCTCATCGGCACCGCTGCCGTCGGACGCCGGGGCGCCCCCGGGGGCCCCGCCCACGAGCGGCTACGGCTACCCGCAGAACGTTCCGCCGCCGCCGACGCTGCCCCCGTCCCAGCCCGCCTACGGCTATCCGGGGCCGCCGCCTCAGTACCAGCCACAGCAGCCGCCACCGTCCCCGTACGGCGCGCCGCAGCCGCCGCAGCCGCAGCCTGCCCCGGCGTACGGCTACCCGACGCAGCAGCCCTTCGTGCCGGACCCGTCCTTCGTCCTGCCGCCCCAGGGCCCGCAGTTCCAGCGCCGTTAGGGATATCGGGCGGGGGTCCCCGGCGGCGTGAGCGCCGCGCGGGCACGCGGAACGAGCGGCCCGCCGCACCAGCGGGCCGCGGCGTGGCCGGCTCACGCATTCGTCTTGTAGCCCCGCCCCCACTGCAGGCCCCAGCCGTACAGCCGGTCGAGCTCCGCCTGGAAGCCGTAGACGTACTTCACCTCGCGGCGCACGGTCAGCTCATCCTTGACGTTCTCCAGCATGAAGACGGCGCAGGAGCGGGCCTGCGGCGCCCGCTCGTCCAGCTTGACCTCCAGCCGTGGTCCGCTGCTCGGGTAGAGCGTCACGACCGCGTGCGTACGGTCGAAAGCCGGCGTGCCGTCGTAGATGTAGACGAAAATCAGCAACCGCTTGATCTCATCGCGGTGGTCCAGGTTGATGTAGAGCGTCTCGCCGGACCCCGAACCGAAGCGGTCATCACCGCTGAGCTTGACGAAGGGCGGCCCGTTGAGGTCACCCAGAAAGTTGCCCAGCGGCTGCACCACGCCCCTGGTGCCGTCCTTGAGCTCGTACAGACAGGCCAGGTCCAGGTCGACATTGACCACGGCCGGCCCCTGCGCCTGCACCACCTCGGGTTTGAACAGCTTGCCCGGATGCCGCAGCAGACCGCCCTTGCCCTGACCGCCGCGCTCATACAGGTCCGACGTCCGCATCTGCCAGTGCAGATTGACCCGCAGATGCCCGGTGGCCGCCCCCTGCTTGGTCAGCGAGACGACCGGATTCCGTTTCGTCAGCTCGACGACGTACGACGCTCCGCCGTTGTCGAAGTCGAATTTCGGCGCGCCACCGCGCCACAGGTTCCCCAGGAACGACACGTTGCCCACCCCATTGCTCGGCCCCAATTACCGCGGGGCGGCCCGAGGTCTGCACCTCAGGCCGCCCCGCAGAGAGCGTTCCTCAATCAGCGTCGCATCACACTCTGTGCGCGACTTCCGGCTGTGTATCGGAGGAATCTCCTGGCTTGCCCTCACGCCGGTTCCGGATCACGGACGACGCGAAGGAGAGACCGATCAGCACGATGCCTACCAGGCCGGTGAAGACCTCGTTGATCTCGTACTTGATCGTGGCCAGCAGGATGACGGCCAGCGCGCCGATCGCGTAGTGGGCGCCGTGCTCCAGATAGACGTAGTCGTCCAGGGTCCCCTTGCGGACCAGGAAGACCGTCAGCGAGCGGATGTACATCGCGCCGATGCCCAGACCCAGCGCCATCTCGAAGATGTCGTTGGTGATCGCGAAGGCACCGATGACGCCGTCGAAGGAGAAGGACGCGTCGATGACCTCGAGGTAGAGGAACATGAAGAACGCGGCCTTGCCGGCCAGGCCCACGACCGCGCCGGTGCCCTTCTTCGCGGGAGCCGCCGCGGCCTCCTCGCCCTCTTCGTCCTCGTCCTCGTCCTCGTCCTCCAGCTTGTCCTCGAAGTAGCCGGAGACGCCACCGACGACGAGATAGGTGATGAGGCCCGCGACGCCGGACAGCAGCACCGTGGCGCTCTTGTCACCGGCGCCGTGTGCGGCGGCGGTGGCCACCGTCATCGAGCTCACCAGCAGGACGACCAGCCCGATGATGATGGACAGCGTGTCGAGTTTGCCCATCTTGCCCATGGGCTTCTCGATCCAGGCCAGCCACTTGTAGTCGCGCTCCTCGAATATGAAGTCGAGGAAGATCATCAGCAGGAAGATGCCGCCGAAGGCCGCGATGGCAGGGTGGGCGCTGGTGACCAGTTCCTGGTAGTGCGCCTTGTCATTGATGGCGAGGTTGACCGCCTCGATCGGTCCCAGCTTTGCGGTGATCGCGACAATGACGACCGGGAACACCAGCCGCATGCCGAACACCGCGATGAGAATGCCGACGGTGAGGAAGATCTTCTGCCAGAAGGCGTTCATCTTGCGCAGGATGCCTGCGTTGATGACGGCATTGTCGAACGAGAGCGAGATCTCCAGGACGGACAGGATCCCGACAATCGCGAGCCCCTGCCACCCCCAGAGCACGCCCGCCAAGGCGAGGCCGACCACCGTGATGGCGAACGACCAGCCAAAGGTTTTCAGGAGCACTGCCTACCCAATCCTTCGCTGTATGGGGTCCCCCGCGCGCAGCGCGCGGCGCTTTACGAAACGTTGACCCCGAAGTCTAGAGCGATGCCCCGCAGACCTGACGCGTACCCCTGCCCTACCGCCCGGAACTTCCATTCGCCGTTGTGGCGGTACACCTCACCGAAGATCATCGCGGTTTCGCCGGAGGCGTCCTCGCTGAGGTCGTAGCGGGCGAGTTCGCTACCGTCGGCCTGATTGACGATGCGGATAAAGGCGTTGCTGACCTGGCCGAAGCTTTGGCCACGCACATCGGCCTCATGGATCGAGACCGGAAAGACGATCTTGTCGATCTGCTCGGGCACCAGCGAGAGATCCACCAGGACCGACTCGTCGTCGCCCTCTCCCTCACCGGTGAGGTTGTCCCCGGTGTGCTCGACGGAGCCCTCGGGGCTCTTGAGGTTGTTGTAGAAGACGAAGTACTCGTCCCCCAGCACCCGGCCCGACTCGCACAGCAGCGCGCTGGCGTCGAGGTCGAACGGTGCTCCGGTCGTGGACCGCGCGTCCCAGCCGAGGCCGACCATGATCTGCGTGAGATTCGGAGCGGCCTTGGACAGGGAGACATTTCCCCCCTTGGCAAGCGTGACGCTCATCGTTCGCTTCCTCCCCGGTGTCGATGCGGGCCGTGCCCGGCGCGGCCCGTGTCCCTTCAAGCGCGTCCGGCGCCGCACTCCCCGGGCGGGGGCGTGCGGCGCCGGACGCGGTCACTCTCGGCCCGGCAGCCACTGCGGTAACGCTGCCCGGTCCGGACGTCGACGATCAGATGTCGGATCCTGTCGATCAGACGTTGACGCCGAAGTCCTGCGCAATGCCGCGCAGACCCGAGGCGTAGCCCTGGCCGATGGCCCGGAACTTCCACTCGGCACCATTGCGGTACAGCTCACCGAAGACCATGGCGGTCTCGGTCGAGGCGTCCTCGCTCAGGTCGTAGCGCGCCAGCTCGTTGTTGTCTGCCTGGTTGACCACGCGGATGAAGGCGTTACGGACCTGGCCGAAGCTCTGCTGCCGGGTCTCGGCGTCGTAGATCGACACCGGGAAAACGATCTTGGAGACCTCGGCCGGCACCCCGGCCAGATTCACCTTGATCTGCTCGTCGTCGCCTTCACCCTCACCGGTGATGTTGTCACCGGTGTGCTCGACCGAACCGTCCGGGCTCTTCAGGTTGTTGAAGAACACGAAGTTCTGGTCGTTGGCCACCTTGCCCTGGTCGTTCGTCAGCAGGGCGCTGGCGTCCAGGTCGAAGTCCGTACCGGTGGTCGTACGCGCATCCCAGCCCAGACCGACGACGACGGCGGTCAGATTGGGGGCTTCCTTCGTCAGCGAGACGTTGCCGCCCTTGCTGAGGCTGACTCCCACGAGTCCTCCCATAGATTCGAGGGGTACGTAAAGATTTGCGCCCCCATCGTGCATGGCATCGGATCAACGAATTGATCCTAGTGACCGGTTCCCGCCGATTGCAGATATCGCACCTGGATCAGTGCGGATTCGGCCCGGTGGGCGCAGGGGGCACCTGGGAGGGCTCGCCTCAGAGGGTGTCGAGCGCCTTGGCGTACTCGTTGAGGTCGCGGGCGTCGGGCAGGCCGTTGACGACCGTCCAGCGCACCACGCCTTCCTTGTCGATGATGAACGTGCCGCGCACCGCGCAGCCCTTCTCCTCGTCGAAGACGCCGTACGCCCGCGAGGCCTCGCCGTGCGGCCAGAAGTCCGACAGCAGCGGGTACTCCAGCCCCTCCTGCTCGGCGAAGACGCGCAGCGAGAACGGGGAGTCGTTGGAGACGGCCAGCAGCTGGACGTCGTCGTTGACGAACTTCGGCAGCTCGTCACGGAGCGCACAGAGCTCGCCGGTGCAGACACCGGTGAAGGCGAACGGGTAGAAGAGGAGGACAACGGCCTTCTCGCCCCGGAAGTCGGAGAGCTTGACCAGCTCACCGTGCTGGTTCTTCAGCTCGAAATCCGGAGCCTTCGTGCCGACCTCGATCGCCATGGGGTGGTTCCCTTCCGCTCGCTCGCAACAGGACGCGACCAACCCTACGCGCCGGGGTGCACGTCCGTGGAACCTGTCCTGAACAGGGCCGAGCCCCCTCCGGAACAGGGCGGAGAGGGCTCGGTGGCGAACGGTGAGACGGTGCGGCTCAGCGCTTGCCGGCCTTGGGCGTGACCAGCCGGCTGCCGGCCCAGTCCTTGCCCGCGTTGATGCTCTTGGTCTGGGACAGACCCGCGGTCTGCGCGGCCTCATTGATGTCGCTCGGCTCGACGTAACCGTCGCGGCCGGTCTTCGGGGTCAGCAGCCAGATCTGCCCGCCCTCGTCGATCAGCCCGATGGCGTCCACCAGCGCGTCCGTGAGGTCGCCGTCCTCGTCCCGGAACCACAGCAGTACGACGTCGCTGACGTCGTCGTAGTCCTCGTCGACGAGATCCTGGCCGATCACGGTCTCAATGCCTTCGCGGAGTTCCTGATCGACGTCGTCGTCGTATCCGATCTCCTGGACCACCTGTCCGGGCTCGAACCCAAGCCTGGCGGCAGGGTTGGTCCGCTCCTCCGCGTGGTCCGCGGTCGCGCTCACGGATTGCCTCCTGTCATGTTTCGGAAATGCTCGGGGACCCCGCGCGTGCGCGGAGCATTGGGCGTAGTCCACACGGGCCGGGCGGATCGCGCAAGTACCCGGCGGTCCAGACCGCCTAAACGGTGACGTTTCGAGGCGTCTCGCCGCAAGCACGACCCCAGCAGGACAGGCTGAAGTGATTCACGCCACAGCTTTCTGTGAAGTTTATCGGGTACTGGCGCGGGACTGGTCCCTTCGGGGGGCAGCGGCCGGCTCCGGACCTGATTTCGGGGGCCGCACGTCCGTACGCGAAGCACTTTCGACATGGGCGTATGGTTGCGATTTGGCCGACACGAGAAATCGGCCTTTTCAGCGCCATCTCTCTACGGATGGTTACCCATCGGTAGAGGTGACGTATCCCTGTGGCTCGGTACACGATGGAAGACGGCGCGACACCAAGGCAGCGACAGCATTCGTCCCGTGCACAGCATCAATAGCGTGCAGAGCACGACACGAACCGAACACGAAGGAACAGCGTGGCTTCCGGATCCGATCGAAACCCGATCATCATTGGCGGCCTTCCCAGCCAGGTCCCGGACTTCGATCCCGAAGAGACCCAGGAATGGCTCGACTCGCTCGACGCAGCCGTCGACGAGCGGGGCCGGGAACGTGCCCGCTACCTCATGCTCCGCCTGATCGAGCGTGCGCGCGAGAAGCGTGTGGCCGTGCCCGAGATGCGCAGCACGGACTACGTCAACACCATCGCGACCAAGGACGAGCCGTTCTTCCCGGGCAACGAGGAGATCGAGCGCAAGGTCCTGAACGCGACCCGGTGGAACGCCGCGGTCATGGTCTCGCGCGCCCAGCGTCCGGGCATCGGCGTCGGCGGCCACATCGCCACCTTCGCCTCCTCCGCCTCCCTCTACGACGTGGGCTTCAACCACTTCTTCCGGGGCAAGGACGAGGGTGACGGCGGCGACCAGATCTTCTTCCAGGGCCATGCCTCGCCCGGTGTCTACGCCCGTGCGTTCCTCCTGGACCGGCTGACCGAGCCGCAGCTCGACGCCTTCCGGCAGGAGAAGTCCAAGGCTCCCAACGGTCTGTCCAGCTATCCGCACCCGCGGCTGATGCCGGACTTCTGGGAGTTCCCGACCGTCTCGATGGGCCTCGGCCCGCTCGGCGCGATCTACCAGGCGCGGATGAACCGCTACATGGAGGCGCGCGGTATCGCCGACACCTCCAAGTCGCACGTCTGGGCCTACCTCGGCGACGGCGAGATGGACGAGCCCGAGTCGCTCGGCCAGCTGTCCATCGCCGCCCGTGAGGGCCTGGACAACCTGACCTTCGTCGTCAACTGCAACCTGCAGCGCCTCGACGGTCCGGTCCGCGGCAACGGCAAGATCATGCAGGAGCTGGAGTCGCAGTTCCGCGGTGCCGGCTGGAACGTCATCAAGCTGGTGTGGGACCGCAGCTGGGACCCGCTGCTGGCGCAGGACCGCGACGGCATCCTGGTCAACCGGCTCAACAGCACGCCCGACGGTCAGTTCCAGACGTACGCCACCGAGACCGGTGCGTACATCCGCGAGCACTTCTTCGGCGACGACCAGCGTCTGCGGGCGATGGTCGAGAACATGACCGACGACCAGATCCTGCACCTGGGCCGCGGCGGTCACGACCACAAGAAGATCTACGCGGCGTATGCGGCGGCCAAGGCCCACAAGGGCCAGCCGACGGTGATCCTCGCGCAGACCGTCAAGGGCTGGACGCTCGGCCCGAACTTCGAGGGCCGCAACGCGACCCACCAGATGAAGAAGCTGACGGTCGCGGACCTCAAGGGCTTCCGTGACCGGCTGCACCTGCCGATCCCGGACAAGGACCTGGAGGACGGCCTGCCGCCGTACTACCACCCGGGCCGCGATTCCGAAGAGATCCAGTACATGCACGACCGCCGCAAGGGGCTGGGGGGCTATGTGCCCACCCGTGTCGTGCGTGCCAAGCCGCTGCAGCTGCCGGACGACAAGGCCTACGCGGGTGCCAAGAAGGGCTCGGGGCAGCAGAAGATCGCCACGACCATGGCGTTCGTCCGTGTCCTGAAGGACCTCATGCGGGACAAGGAGATCGGCAAGCGCTTCGTGCCGATCGCGCCCGACGAGTACCGCACCTTCGGTATGGACGCGTTCTTCCCGTCGGCCAAGATCTACAACCCGCTGGGCCAGCAGTACGAGTCGGTCGACCGCGAACTGCTCCTCGCGTACAAGGAGTCGCCGACCGGTCAGATGCTGCACGACGGCATCACCGAGGCGGGCTGCACCGCCTCGCTGATCGCGGCCGGCTCGGCCTATGCGACGCACGGCGAGCCGCTGATCCCGGTCTACGTCTTCTACTCGATGTTCGGCTTCCAGCGCACCGGCGACCAGTTCTGGCAGATGGCCGACCAGCTCGCGCGCGGCTTCGTGCTCGGCGCGACCGCGGGCCGTACGACGCTGACCGGTGAGGGTCTGCAGCACGCCGACGGCCACTCCCAGCTGCTGGCCTCGACCAACCCGGCCTGTGTCGCCTATGACCCGGCCTACGGCTACGAGATTGCGCACATCGTCAGGGACGGTCTGCGGCGGATGTACGGCGAGAACGCCGAGGACATCTTCTACTACCTGACCGTCTACAACGAGCCGATCCAGCACCCGGCGGAGCCTGCGGACGTCGACGTCGAGGGCATCCTCAAGGGTCTGCACCGCATCAAGGCCGGTGAGAAGGGCGAGCACGCGGCCCAGATCCTCGCCTCGGGTGTGGCGGTGCCGTGGGCGGTCGAGGCCCAGCAGATCCTCGCGGACGAGTGGAACGTCAAGGCCGATGTCTGGTCGGCGACGTCCTGGAACGAGCTGCGCCGCGACGCGGTGGAGATCGAGGAGCACAACCTTCTGAACCCGGAGGAGGAGCAGCGCGTCCCGTACGTGACGCAGAAGCTCCAGGGCGCCGACGGCCCGAAGGTCGCGGTCTCCGACTGGATGCGGGCCGTTCCGGACCAGATCGCGCGCTGGGTTCCCGGCACGTACCAGTCGCTGGGCGCCGATGGCTTCGGCTTCGCGGACACCCGTGGCGCGGCCCGTCGCTTCTTCCACATCGACACGCAGTCCATCGTCCTGGGCGTGCTCACCGAGCTCGCCAAGGAGGGCAAGGTCGACCGGTCGCTGCTGAAGCAGGCGATCGACCGCTACCAGCTCCTGGATGTCACGGCCGCCGACGCGGGTGAGGCCGGCGGCGACGCCTGACCTCTCCGCGACCGGCTGCCGCACCCCCTTTGCCGCGCCCCCCGACCAGCGTCCTTCGCCGGTCGGGGGGCGCGGTGGTGTTCGGCGGGGCGCGGGGGTGCGTACGGGGAGGTCCGTGGGCGGCCGGTTCAGCGCTCCCACACCTTGAACGCCCGTACCCGGTACGGGGACCGGGGCACCCAGCTGCCGCCGCCCGGGTAGGTGTCGAACTCGGCGGTCTCGGCGCATTCCACGCTCTGGTAGGTGGTGACCGGCCGGCCCGTCCGGTTGGCGAGCGCGGCGGCGCTGGTTCCCTTGGGCAGCGGGGTGCAGCTCTCGATGTCGGTGTCGGACAGCTCATAGCTCCGCCGCGTGCCGCCGAAGTCGGCCTTCGGCCACAGGCACAGCGCGCCTGTCGCGCAGTCGCCCGAGGCGGCGGCCCGCCGGCCGCCGGGGGCCGCGTGCGCGGCCGGGGTGCCGAGGGCGGGCGGGACGGCGAGGGCCGCGGTGAGCGCGGCGAGGCCGGTGAGGAGCGCGGTGGTGTGGGACGTACGCAGACGCAGACGCATAGGAATCTCTCCCCCGTGAAATACGACGATGACGTCCCGCCATGGGCGGGTTGCCCGTGGCGGGTGCTGCGGTGTCGAGCTTCGCGAGGGTGCGGCGCGGTTGCCAAGGCCGTGGCGGAGCGGCCACCCGGATCAGGTATGTGGAGGGGCGGAAAGGGTCGGAGCGGGGCGCCGAGGCACGGCGTTGACGTGGGGCGGACCGGCGGGACGGACTGCGGAAACCGTTCGCCCCATGGCCCGCCGGGGTTCGGGAGGGCACCTGTCGCCCCCGGAGGCGGCCGCTCCCCGGTCCGGTTCCCGGGACGGCTCATCCGGATGAGGGATTCGGCCCTCCGGCGGCGCCCAACTGCCGCCGGTCGCAAGGCGGGAGGGGCCGGGCGCGGCCCGCGGCGGCCGGTTGACGCCCGCCGCTGACGCCACCACGCAACGGCGCGCGGCCGGACGAGGAAAAGCCTCGTGCCTGCCGCGCGCCGGGCGCTGCGGAATGGTGCCTACCGGCCGTCCGTCGCGACCGGGGGCCGCGGACCTTACGGCCCGGGGGCCGTACCCCGCGCTGCCGGGCATGCGCCGCACCGCGGCCGTACCCCGCACCGCGCCCGTGACCCCGCACCGCGGCCGTACCCCGCGCCGCGGGTGAGCTGCCGTACGGCCGGGCCCCCGGTCAGATGTGGCCGACGCCGGCGCCCGCCTCGGTGTTCGTGCCGCGCTTGGTGAAGACGGCGACGACGGCGGCGACGACCGCCACACCGCAGGCGACCGTGAAGGCCAGGCCCATGCCGGACACAAAGGTGTCGTGCGCGACGGACGTGATCTTCTGGGCGAGCTCCGGCGGGGTGCCCTTGGGGACCGGTGCGATACCGCCCGAGACGGCGTCGGACAGCTGGGACGCCTTCGCGGGCGGGACCGGCGGGAGGCCTGCCGACTTCCAGTTGCCCGGGAGTTCGTTGTCGACGCGGGAAGCCATCACCGCGCCGAGCACGGCCGTACCGAGGCTGCCACCGACCTGCATCGCGGCCTGCTGGAGACCGCCGGCGACGCCGGAGAGCTCCAGCGGGGCGTTGCCGACGATGACCTCGGTGGCACCGACCATGACGGGCGCGAGGCCCAGGCCGAGCAGCGCGAACCAGAGGGACATCGGGCCGGTGCCGCTGTCCGTGTCGAGGCCGGACATGCCGTACATGGCGACGGCCGTGAGGACCATGCCGCCGACCAGCGGAATGCGCGGGCCGAGCTTGGTGATCAGGGCGCCGGCGAGCGGCGAGCCGACGATCATCATGCCCGTGAGCGGCAGGAGGTGCAGACCGCTGTCGACGGGGGTCATCCCGTGGACGTTCTGGAGGTAGAACGTCACGAAGAACAGGCCGCCCATGAAGGCGAAGGCCATCAGCACCATCAGGACCGTGCCGGCGGTCAGCGGCAGGGAGCGGAACATCCGCAGCGGGATGAGCGGTTCGCGGACCTTGGTCTCCAGGACGGCGAACAGCGCGAAGAGGACCACCGCGGCGATCAGGAAGCCCCAGGTCTTCTGGTCGCCCCAGCCCCAGGCCGACGCCTTGATCAGCGGCCAGATGAGGCAGAACATCGCTCCGGAGAGCAGCACGATGCCCGGTATGTCGAACGAGCGTGGGGCGTTCACCGCGCGGTGGTCCTTGAGGATCACCAGGCCGAGGACCAGGGCCAGCACACCGACGGGGACGTTGATGAAGAACACGGACTGCCAGTTGACGTGCTCGACCAGCAGCCCGCCGACTATCGGGCCGCCGGCGGTGGAGGCGCCGATGACCATGCCCCAGATGCCGATCGCCATGTTGAGCTTCTCGGCCGGGAAGGTGGCACGCAGCAGTCCCAGCGCGGCGGGCATCAGCAGTGCGCCGAACAGGCCCTGCAGGACGCGGAAGGTGATGACCAGCGCGACCTCGTGGGAGAACCCGATGGCACCGGAGGCGGCGGCGAAGCCGAGGATGCCGATGAGGAAGGTCTGGCGGTGGCCGAAGCGGTCACCGAGCTTGCCGGCCGTGATCAGCGAGACGGCCAGCGCGAGCATGTAGCCGTTGGTGATCCACTGCACGTCCGCGAGCGAGGCGCCGAGATCTTCCTTGATGGCCGGGTTGGCGATGGCGACGATCGTGCCGTCCAGGGCGACCATCATGACGCCGATGGCCACGGAGAAGAGGGTCAGCCACGGATGGCCGCGCAGCCCCTTTCGGGGCTCCGGTACGGGAAGGTCCGGCGCAGCGACGGCAACCGGGGTCTGAGAACTCATACAACGAGGCTAATGTCAGCCACTGACAGTTGACAAAGCAATTCATGAGTCGGTAACTGTCATCTGGCTCACAGGTAACCTGAGCAGCGAGAACACCACGGAAAGGCGGCTCAGGATGGCGACCCCGACGCCGCATACGGCACGCACGGGCCTGCGGGAACGCAAGAAGCAGCGCACCCGCGACGCCCTGATCCGCGCGGCGCTCGAACTGTTCACGGAGCAGGGGTACGAGGCGACGACGATCGACGAGATCGCGGAGGCGGTGGATGTCTCCCAGCGGACGTACTTCCGCTACTTCGCCAACAAGGAGGACGTCGCCTTCGCCGTCCAGGAGATGGTCGAGGCCCGCTTCCTCGACGAGTTGAGCGCGCGGCCCGCGGCGGAGGCGCCGCTCACCGCCCTGCGCAGTGCCGTGATGGTGGCCTGGGACGACATCGGCAGCGCCATCGAGTCGGTGATCCCGGTGGAGCTGCACATGCGCTCGTACCAGATGATCGAGTCGACGCCCGCGCTGGTCGCCGTGCATCTGCGGCGCTCCTCCGAACTGGAGGAGGAGATAGCGCGGCTGATCGCCCGGCGCGAGGGGCTGGACGTGGATGCCGATCCGCGGCCGCGGGTGCTGGTTGCCGCGTTCAGCGGGGTGATGCGGGTGGCGGGCAAGGTGTGGGGCGAGGGGCAGGAGTGCAGCGTGGCGTCCATCCGCGAGCTGACCCAGTCCTATCTGGACCACATCGGGCCGGCGATGGATGACGACTGGCGGGCGAGGTGAGTGCACCGGCGCCGCACCCGGTCGGCAGGGCCGGACCGGGCGGGCCGTGAGCCGGCGCGCGGCGGCATTCAATACTCCCTGTAATGGGCATCCATCTTTGGGCGACCACGACCGCCGCTCCATGAGTCCGCTTCTGCACGACTGAGCACCGAAAACGGACGACAGGTGTCCGGTTTGGTCGATATACCCACCGTGGAACGTGATCTCACTCACGGTCACAGCGAGCACGCTGCCGCGTCTCCTAGGGTGGCTCGCGGTGACTTCCTTCCCGGGCCTCGGCCCCTCCTCCAGCTTCCTGCAGTCCTCCGCCTGGCGCGCCGCGCTCGCCCTGGCGGTGGTGTTCGTGATGCTTGCCATGACGGGCTGGACGGCCGTCAGAGGTACGAAGGAAGACGCCAACCCGCTGGCCACCGCCAAGACCGCCTGGCAGCACGCCACCTTCCACGGACGCCCGCTGCCCGACCCCAACGGTTCGCCGGCCGCGCTCCGGACCTTCTTCGCCAAGCTCACCGGCGCCGAGAAGCAGCAGCTCGCCGACCGCTATCCGCTGGTCCTGGGCAATATGAACGGTGCCCCCGTACCGCTGCGGTACCGCGCCAACCGGATGGCGATCGACGATGCCCGCGCCATCGAGAAACAGCGGATGGGCGACCACCGGCTCACCCCCGTCGGCCGCCAGGAAGCGGGCCGGCTGATGCACCGCTTCGCCTCGATGATGAGTCCCGCCCGGCAGATCCTGGCCTTCGATCCGGCCGGCGGCGGCCGGGCCGCCGAGGTCTTCGGCAACCTCCCGGCGGCGCAGCGGGTCTCGGTCGTGGTGCCCGGTGTGGACACCAACCTGTCGACCTTCGAGCGCACCGCACGGGCGACCACCGCCCCCGTCGGCATGGGGCATGCCCTGTACGGCGCCGAGCGCGAAGCCCGGCCGGGCGCCCGTACCGCCGTGATCGCCTGGGCCGACTACACCTCGCCGTCCGGTATGGGCGTCGAGGCCGCCACCGGGCAGCTCGCCGCGGCCGGCGCGGTCCGGCTGCGCGCCCTGGTGGGCTCGCTGCCCTCCTCCGACACCGTCTCGCTGTTCTGCCACAGCTACGGGTCCGTGGTGTGCGGCGTCGCGGCCCGTGACCTGCCGTCCAACGTCGAGGACATCGCGGTGGCCGGCAGCCCCGGCATGCGGGCCGGCAGCCTCTCCGCGCTGGGCACCCACGCCCGCGTCTGGGCCATGCGGGATTCCGACGACTGGATCCAGGACGTGCCCTACCTGGAGGTCGGCGGGCTCGGCCACGGCGCCGACCCCGTCGATCCGTCCTTCGGCTCGCGGATCCTGTCGGCCGACGGCGCCGTCGGGCACGCCGGCTACTTCGCGCCCGGCACCCGCAGCCTGCGCAACTTCGCCCTGGTCGGGGTCGGCGCGACCAGCACGGTCGACTGCGCCTCCGACGACCCGCACTGCAGCTCGGACCTGGCCTGAGGGCGCAGGGCCGTACGAACCGCGGCCGCAGGCACGGCCCGGCGCCCGGGGACGGGCCGTGCCTGCGGGAACCGCGCCCCGCACCGGCGACGTCCACCAGGCAGAGAACGGAGCGGGTGGCCGGAGTGACGCGCGTAGCTGCGGCAGACGCCCCCGAGGTGTCCGGAAGGGGGACGGGCGGGCAACCGCCCGCATACGATGAGCCGCATGGGTGATGTGCTGGCCGGTTTTCATGCCGTCTGGGAGTTCGACACGGACTCCGTACTCATCCGCTTCGAACGGGGGATCCGCAAGCCGAAGCTGTTCCAGGCGCTCGGCGAGCGACGCATTCCGTACGAGGCGCTGAGCTCCGTCGAGGTGACCGAGGGCAGACGCGGCACGGTGGTGCTGCACGCCGTGCCCCGGCCCGGCGCCGATCCTTTGATGGAGGCGGCGGACGGGCAGCTCAAGGAGGACGCCGATCCGTACCGGCTGGTGCTGCCGGCCGAGCGCGAGACGCTGGCCGAGTACTACGCCGACGAGCTGCGCACGGTGCTCGGCCCCGACGCGAAGGAGCCCGCCGACCGCCATCTGGTGGCCGCGCCGGAGCCCCCGCTGCACTTCAAGGCGTATGACGGCAAGGCCTCCTTCGACGGGAGCTCGGTCGCCTTCCGGTGGTTTTGGACGGGTGCGTCCACGGCGAAGTGGAAGTGCGGCGACCAGACCTTCACGGTCGGCGAGCTGGCCGGGGTCGAGTGGCGGTCGCCGGAGATCCTCAACGGCTATCTGCGTCTGCTGGAGCGCGGCGCCCGCGAGCCGGGGACGGGCGAGGCGGACCAGGATCCGGCCGCGGTGATGTTCGGGCTGGGGTACGGCCCCGTCCATGAGTCGCTGCCGTTCGCGGCCGCGGTGCTGCAGGCCGTACGCGCCGCCGAGCCGGCACAGGAGACGCCGGAGGGCGAACCGTGCCGCCGGACCGGGGACGCGCGCCGGGATCCCGCCGACATCGCGGACCGGATACGGCACCTCGGCGAGCTGCACGGGGCGGGCCTGCTGACCGACGACGAGTTCAGCACGAAGAAGGCCGAGCTGCTGGCGGAGCTCTAGGGGTTCCGGCGGAGCCCCAGGGGGCTCAGGTACTCCGGGGAGTCCAGGGACTCCGGAAGAGTTCGGGGAACGGGTGCCGGACGTACGGGCCCGGTGTGGGAACCGGGGAGTCATACCGTGGTAGGGGTCGGAAGCCCGCACCCAGGTATGACGCCGTGGCCGCGGTGCTCCGCTTAGATGGAGGGCGCGATGACCGGACCCTCCTCCCTCCCCGTACGCGAGCCGACCCGCCAACGGGTGCTGCGCGCCGCGCGACAGGCGCTGCACGTCCTCGCCGTCGAGCTCGGCACCCCGACGGAGCCCGGCACCCCGCTGTTCGGCGGTGTCCGGAATCCCTGGCTGCGCCGGCTGCCGTACCTCGTCGCGTTCGTGTTCGCGGTGTCCCTGCTGCCGACGAGCATCACCGTCCTCAGCCACGACTACGGCCTGGGCGGCGGACTGGCCGGCGCGCTGGCCACCGCGCAGACCGCGCCGCTGCTGCTCGCGGTGACCCGGCCGCTGCAGGCCTGGTGGGTGATCTTCACGGCGGACATCCTCTGCGCCCTGGCACTCGCCCACGCGAACGGCGTCGAGGGCCGCCCCTGGCCCTGGCCGCCGACGGTGATCGTCGGATATCTCGCGCTGATGGTGGCCCTGTCGCTGCGCGAGCGCGGCCGCACCCTGGTCGCCGTCTGGCTGACGACCGGCCTGGCGGGCATCCTCTTCGAACCGACGACCCCGGACCGGAGCGACGGCACCTGGGTGCTGCTCTTCGTGCTCGCCGGTGTGGTGCTGCTGATGGGCGCCACGCTGCGGGAACGCGGCGACGCCCAGCGGAAGTTGATCGAGCAGGAGACCATCAGCGAGGCCGAGCGGGCCCGTCGGACGCTGCTGGAGGAGCGCACCCGCATCGCCCGTGAGCTGCACGATGTCGTCGCCCACCACATGTCGCTGATCACGGTCCAGGCCGACAGCGCCCCGTACCGCATCAGCGGGATTCCCCGGGAGGCCGAGGAGGAGTTCGGGTCGATCGCGGCGACCGCCCGGGAGTCCCTGGCGGAGATGCGCCGGCTGCTCGGGGTGCTGCGCAGCGAGGAGACGGAGCGGCACGGCGGCCCGGAGAAGGCCCCGCAGCCCGGTATCGGCATGCTGGCGAAGCTGGTCGAGGGGACCGTACGGGCGGGGGTCCCGGTGGAGTTGTCGCTGCCCGGGGACCGGGTGCCGCTCGAACCGGCGGTGGACCTGTCGGCATACCGCATCGTGCAGGAGGCGCTGGCCAATGTCGTACGGCACGCCCCGGGCGCGCAGACCCGGGTGTCGGTGACGACGGCGGCGGACGGCTCCCGGCTGACCGTTCTGGTCGTCAACTCCCCGCCGCCCGCACCGTCCGCGCCCCTGGAGGCCGCCGGTACCGGTCATGGCCTCATCGGTATGCGGGAGCGGGTGCGGCTGGTGGACGGTTCGCTCGACACCGGGCCGCTCCCCGGCGGCGGCTTCCGGGTCGCCGCGCAGCTCCCCCTCTCGCCGCCGCCCGCCCCGGCTGCTTCCCTTTCACCGAAGGATTCCGACTCCGTATGACCACGCGCGTGATCATCGTCGACGACCAGGCCATGGTGCGCGCGGGCTTCGCCGCGCTGCTCGCCGCGCAGGGCGATATCGAGGTGGTGGGCGATGCGCCGGACGGTGTGCAGGGCGTGGAGCTGAGCCGCCGGACGCACCCCGATGTGGTGCTGATGGATGTCCGGATGCCGGAGATGGACGGTCTGGAGGCGGCCCGTCAGCTGCTCGATCCGCCCCCCGGTGTGCTGCATCGCCCGAAGGTGCTGATGCTGACCACCTTCGATGTCGATGACTACGTCTATGAGGCGCTGCGCGCGGGTGCGTCCGGGTTCCTCCTCAAGGATGCGCCGCCGGGCGATCTGATCTCCGCGGTCCGGGTCGTGGCGGCCGGGGAGGCGCTGCTCGCCCCGTCCGTGACCCGGCGGCTGATAGCCGATTTCGCCCGCCGGTGGCCGGCGCCCCGCAAGGGCCGGGCCACGCTCCGGCTGAAGGGCCTCACCCCGCGGGAGACGGAGGTCCTGGAGCTGATCGCCCGTGGGCTGTCGAACCAGGAGATCGCCGAGGCGCTGATCGTCGCCGAGCAGACCGTGAAGACCCATGTCAGCCGGGTGCTCGCCAAGTTGGCGCTGCGGGACCGCGCCCAAGCCGTGATCTTCGCGTACGAGTCGGGGCTGGTCTCGCCCGGGGAGCAGTAGCGGGCCCGGGGCCGCCCCGGTGACCGGCACCCCTCCCCCCACTCCCCTGCGTCTTCCTTCCCCACCGCTCCTCCTTGAGGACGAGGGAGGCCTCTCCCCCCTACCGGGGTATCACCGGCCAGTTGGCTCCGCGGCGTGACGCCGCGTCATACACCGTCTTCCTACATTTCCCTCCGCCACACCAACGGGAGAGGGAGACACCATCATGTCCAGGCTGCGAACCGCCGCTCGACGCGGCCGGCGCACGCTCATCGGCGCCGCGCTCGCGCTGACCGTGGTCGCCGGTACCGGCGGCTGGGCGGCCGGCACCGCTCAGGCAGCTGTCACGGGCCCGGCACCCGGCGCGGCCGCCTGGCGCGCCGACCACTCCCTCGGCGTCCGGCTGCCGGACCCGGCGACCGTCCAACCCGCCGAGGTCGCCCGCTTCTTCGCCTCGCTGACCGACGGGCAGCGCCGGACGCTGGTGGCGCGGCATCCGCTCACCGTCGGCAATCTCGACGGTGTGCCCCCCACGGTGCGATATGCGGCCAACTCCCGTGCGCTGAAGGCGGAACGGGACCGCCAGCAGGCGCGTGCCACCGATCCGGCCGGCACCCTCCAGGATCACCGTCGGGCCAGGAAGGCGGCCGCCCGCTGTGCCTCGCTGCTCGCCCCCGGCCGTCACCTCCTCGCCTTCGATCCCCGCGGCCGCGGACAAGTGGCCGAGGTGTACGGCGACTTGGCCACCGCGCAACGCACCGCCGTGATCGTGCCGGGCTCGGACATCGACCTGGCCTCCTTCGACCGCGACCGGGACCCGTACGGCACACCGGCCGGCATGGCCAGGTCGCTACGGACCCGCCTGGCCGCCGATGCGCCCGGGACCCGTACCGCGGTCATCGCCTGGGCCGGATACACCACGCCGGTCGGCGTCGGTCCGGACGCCATGACCGGCCGGCTCGCCGATGCCGGAGCGCCGCGGCTGGCCCGCTTCCTGTCCGGCCTGGCCGCCGTCGGCGCCCCGGCCCCGGCCGTGCTGTGCCACAGCTACGGCTCGGTGGTCTGCGGGCTGGCCGTACCGCGGCTGAACCGCGGCGATCTCGCCGACCTGATCGTCTTCGGCTCTCCCGGGATCCGCCGGGACACCGCCGCGGAACTGCACACCACGGCCCGGATCTGGGCGGCCCGGGACGCATCCGACTGGATCGGCGACATCCCGAACGTCGAGCTGTTCGGCCTGGGCCACGGCACCGACCCGACCGACCCCGCCTTCGGCGCCCGCCGGATCTCCGCCGAGCGGGCGGTGGGCCACACCGGCTATCTCGCCCCCGGTACGGACTCCCTCCGGAACTTCGCGGCCGTCGTGCTGGGCCACTACGACGCAGTGCGCTGACGCCGGGACGCGCCTTCGACAGGCGCCGGCGCGCACCGGCCGCACCGCCCCGTTCCCCGCGCCTCCACCGCTCCTCACCCCTCCGGTCCCAGGACTCAAGGACGCCTCATGGACATCGCCCCTCTTACGTCTCTCAGAGGCGCCGCCCACAAAACGGTCCGCACCATCGAGGACCGCACGCCCGCGGACCGCGACCGCGCCCTCGACGGTCTGCGCGCGCTGGCGCTGCTCGCGGTGCCCGTCGGCCACTGGCTGCTCGAGGGCTTCCACCGCGACACCGACGGCGCACTGCACAACACCAGCCTGCTGACCGCCTTCGGCTCCCTCTCGCCCGCCAGTTGGGTGCTGCAGTTGCTCGGCATCTTCTTCCTGGTCGGCGGCCATGCGTCGGCGCTGTCCCTCCGGCGCTCCACCGGGCGGGGTGAGCCCACCGGGACCTGGCTGCGCGGCCGGATCGTCCGGCTGGGCCGCCCGGTGCTCGGTGTGACGGCCGTGTGGGCGGTGCTGCTCCCCGTCCTGTACGGCCTGGGGGTCCCGGAGGCGACGCTGCGGACCGGGGCGACGCTGGTGATCCAGCCGCTGTGGTTCGTCGGCGTGTATGCGGCGGTCACCGCGCTGACGCCGTTCTGCGTCCGGGCCGCCCGGCGGTGGGGCGCCTGGGCCGCGGCACCGCTGGCGGCCGTCGTGGCGGCGGTGGACTTCCTGCGCTACGGGCCGTTCGCCGACGCCATGCCGTCGTGGCTCAGCCTGCTCAATCTCCTGCCCGGCTGGCTGTTCGCCTATCAGCTCGGGGTGTCCTGGGGCGAGCGGCGGCTCGGCCGGCGCGCCGCCCGGTCGCTGCTGCTCGGGGGCGCCGCGCTGTTCGCCGCGCTGCTGCTGTTCTTCCACTACCCGGCGAGCATGGTCGGCGTCCCCGGTCAGGACCGTACGAACTCCCACCCACCGTCGCTGCTGGTCCTGGCGCTGGCCGCGGCCCAGTCCGGCGCCGCCGTCCTGCTCCGTGACCGGCTCGCCCGGCTCCTGCGCCGGCCCGCCCTGTGGGCACCGGTCACGCTCATCAACCTGTCCGCGATGACGGTCCTGTGCTGGCACCAGACGGCGCTGCTCTCGGCGGCCGTGCCCGCGTCCTTCCTGGGCGAGGTACCCGGGCTGACCGCGCGGCCCGACACCGTCGGCTGGGTCCTCGTCCGGCTCGCCTGGCTGCCGGTGTTCGCCGCGGCGCTGGTCCTCATCGGTCGCACCACGCGCCGCTTCGAGGCCCCCTGGACCGGTGTCACCCGGACCCGCCGAGCCGCCGCGGCGCTCCTGGCCGCCGGGTTCGCCGTCTTTGCGCTGAGGCTGGCGTGACTCCCCCGGGCTGCGCTCTCCCCGGCCGGCGGCCGCGAAGTCACGGCCGCGGGCCGGGAATCCGCACCATGGCGGAGCCGGCGCAGCACGGCGGAAAGGGGCGGCGGGGCGAAGGCCGGCCCCGCCCCGCGGCCCTTACTCCCGCCCGGCCGAGGTGTGCGACATGTCCGCGTACCGCGCCCCCGCGACCTGCCCGGCGATCGGCTCCAGCAGCGCCAGGTCCTGCTCGGTGA
Source organism: Streptomyces sp. NPDC054786 (assembly GCF_053611685.1). Lineage (NCBI taxonomy): Bacteria > Bacillati > Actinomycetota > Actinomycetes > Kitasatosporales > Streptomycetaceae > Streptomyces > Streptomyces sp. NPDC054786. Next base: position 81,377 of record NZ_JBSHAW010000006.1, read on the forward strand.
GCCGGATCCGGGTGGCCCCGGTGTTCTCCTCGACGCGGCTGCGCTTACGGGTGCCGGGGATCGGTACGACGGCCAGACCGCGGGCCGTGGCCTGCTGCTGCACCCAGGCCAGTGCGATCTGACCGGGCGTCGCGCCATGGCCGTCGGCGACCTTGCGGACCGGCTCCAGCAGCGCGGCGTTGGCGGTGGCGTTGTCGCCGGTGAAGCGGGGCTGCGTACGCCGGAAGTCGTCCGAGGTCAGCTCCTTGTCGGCGCTGACGAACGCACCGGTCAGGAAGCCCCGGCCGAGCGGTGAGTACGGGACGACGCCGACGCCGAGCTCGGCCGCGGCCTGCACCACGCCGTCCTCGATGTCCCGGCTGAACAGCGACCACTCGGACTGCAGCGCCGCGATCGGGTGCACGGCCTGCGCCGCCCGCAGCTCGGAGGCAGTCACCTCGCTCAGCCCCAGGTGCTTGACCTTGCCCTCGGCCACCAGCTCGGCCATGGCGCCGACCGATTCCTCGAGGGGGACGTCCGCCGTGCGCCGGTGCATGTAATACAGGTCGATCTCGTCGACGCCCAGGCGCTTCAGGCTGGCTTCGACGGACTGGCGGATGTACGGCCGGTCGTTGCGGATGACGCGCTTGTACGGGTCGGCCGGGGCGTCCGGGTCAGGGGATATCGCGAACTTGGTGGCCACCACGATCTCGTCGCGGTGCGCCCGGACGAACGGGGCGATGAACTCCTCGTTGTCCCCCATCCCGTACACATCGGCGGTATCGAAGAGCGTCACGCCCAGCTCCAGGGCGCGCTCCAGCGTGGCCCGCGCCTCGTCGGCGTCCGTCGGGCCGTAGGCGAAGCTCATGCCCATGCAGCCGAGGCCCTGCACCCCGACCCGCGGTCCGCCGGTGCCCAGCTCGACCGTCTCGATTTTGTCGCTGCCCATGGAGACCTCAGAACCTCTCGGACGCCCGTCGGGCGTCGGCATAGATGTCGATCTTGTAGTCGAGTACGTCCAGCGTGCTCTGCAGCTCGGCTATCCGCTGGCGTACGTCCTCGCGATGCGCGGTCAGCAGCTGCTCGCGCTCGGCGAAGGTGCACTCCCCGGCCCGCACCAGTTCGGCGTAGCGGACCATGTCAGCGACCGGCATGCCGGTCAGCCGCAGCTTGGTCACCAGGCTCAGCCAGTCCAGATCGCGGTTGGTGAAGCGCCGCTGCCCGGTGTGGGTGCGGTCCACGTGCGGCATCAGGCCGATGCGCTCGTACCAGCGCAGGGTGTGTGCGCTGAGCCCGGTGTGTTCCGCCACCTCGCTGATCGTGTACCGGTCCTGGCCCGCGGGCCGTGGGTGCGGGAGCTCGGTGCCACAGCCGCGCGGCCTCGTCGGCAGCTCTCCGGCCGCGGCCACGCCGCTGGTGACCGGTTCGCTCTGCGTTACCGTCATGCCCCGTCTCCCCTGTTTCGCCGGATGTCTCCCGGCGCTGTCGCCGGATGCCTCTCGACGTCTTCAACGCTAGAGAGTTCGAGTGCACTCCAGGCAAGTGCGGATCACCGGCAGACTTGACCGGGATTTGGGGACGTACGGGCCTCCGCGGCGGGGCAGAACGGACAGGCCCTAGGCTCGTGGGCATGCAGAGCCTGCGGATGATCGAGAACTGGCCGGTGCCCACCGCTGCGGCCGCCGTCGTACGAGCCGACGGGTCGGTGGCCGGATCCTACGGCCCCCAGGAGCATCGCTTCCCGCTGGCGTCCGTCACCAAGCCGCTGACCGCGTACGCCGCTCTGCTGGCCGTCGAGGAGGGCGCCGTCGAGCTGGACGAGCCGGCCGGGCCCGAGGGGTCCACGGTCCGTCATCTCCTCGCCCACACGTCGGGGCTGGCCTTCGACGAGCAGCGCACGATGGCCGAGCCGGGCACCCGCAGGCTCTACTCCAACACCGGTTTCGAAGCGCTCGGCGACCACATAGCCAAGGCGACGGACATCCCCTTCCCGCAGTATCTGCACGAGGCGGTGCTCGCCCCGCTCGGCATGACCGCGACGGAACTGCCCGGCTCGCCCGCCAAGGACGGCGTCTCCACCGTCGCCGACCTGGTCCGTTTCGCCGCGGAGCTGCAGGCGCCGCAGCTGCTCGCGGCGCAGACGCTCGCGGCGGCGACGCAGGTGGCCTTCCCCGGTCTGACGGGTGTGCTGCCGGGCTACGGCCACCAGAAGCCCAACGACTGGGGGCTGGGCTTCGAGATCCGCGACGCCAAGTCACCGCACTGGACGGGCAGCGCGTCCTCGCCCCGCACGTTCGGGCACTTCGGACAGTCCGGGACGTTCCTGTGGGTGGATCCGGACGCGCGCGCGGCGTGTGTGGCGCTGTCCGACCGGGCCTTCGGACCGTGGGCCGTCGAAGCCTGGCCGCAGCTGACCGACGCGGTGCTGGCCGAGCTGGCGCAGTCGGCCTGACGGCGTCGCACGGCCCTGACGGGCCGGGGCGATACCGCCGCCGGCTCCGGGCCCGCCGCCTCACACGTACGCCGGCTCCGCCCCCATCTCCCACACCAGGCACTCCGCCGCCGTCAGCCCCCGCAGCTCCAGCCCCGCCCCGTCGGTGATCCGCGCCGCGTCGCCGGCCTCCAGACGCTCCGCACCGATCCGTACGGCGCCGCGCACCACATGCACATACGCCCGTTCGGCATCCGGGACCGCGGTGCGCTCGCCCTCGGCGAGGCGGCGCAGATGCAGCAGGGCACCGGCCGGCGCGACCGCGTACGGGGTGCCGTCGGCGATCCCGCGCACCACCTCGTACGACGGCTCACCGCCGAATTCGAGCGGCGCCAGCCACATCTGGACGAAGCAGAGCGGCTGTCCGCCGTCGTTGCGCTCCACATGCCGTACGCCACCGGCCGAGCTGAGCCGCTGGAGATCACCGGGGCGTACGGTGGTCTCGTGGCCGGCCGAGTCGCGGTGGGTCAGCTCGCCCTCGACCACCCAGGTCACGATCTCCGTGTCGCGGTGCGGATGCTCGTCGAAGCCGGCGCCCGCCGTCAGCCGCTCCTCGTTGCACGCGATCAGCGCGCCGAAGCGCAGGTTGTCCGGTTCGAAGTGGGGCCCGAAGGAGAACGCGTGCAGCGACTCGATCCCGGCCTCCGCGTCCCCGCCCGGATACCGTTCATCGCCTCTACGCACCTGAATCATGGGCCCACGGTAGCCCCGCCCCCTCACCTCCTCGCCCCGATAGTGCAGGCTTGTCCCGTGTCTGAACCCGCATCGCGCGACGCGCACCCGCACTCCGCCACCCTCCGGCGCCTGGAGAATTCCTCCGGCAAACTGGCGGCCGCGGCCATCGCCCGCATGGACGCCACGCTGCCGTGGTACCGCGCGATGCCTCCGGAGAACCGCTCCTGGATCGGCCTGGTGGCCCAGGCCGGTATCGCCGCGTTCACCGAATGGTTCCGGCATCCGGAGACCCCGCAGGCGATCAGCACCGATGTCTTCGGTACGGCGCCGCGCGAGCTGACCCGGGCGATCACGCTGCGGCAGACCGTGGAGATGGTCCGCACGACCATCGAGGTCATGGAGTCCGCGATCGACGAGGTCGCGGCCCCGGGCGACGAGTCCGTGCTGCGCGAGGCGCTGCTGGTCTACGCCCGGGAGATCGCCTTCGCCACCGCCCAGGTCTACGCCCAGGCCGCCGAGGCCCGCGGCGCCTGGGACGCCCGGCTGGAGTCGCTGGTGGTCAACGCGGTGCTGTCGGGAGAGGCGGACGAGGGCGCGGTCTCGCGTGCCGCGGCGCTGGGATGGAACTCCCCCGAGCATGTGTGTGTGGTGCTGGGCACCGCCCCGGACGGGGACAGCGAGCTGACCGTGGAGGCGATCCGGCGGGCCGCCCGGCACGCCAAGCTCCAGGTGCTGACCGGTGTGCTGGGCTCCCGCCTGGTGGTGATCGCGGGCGGCTCGGACAATCCGCTGAAGGCCGCGAAGGCGCTGATCGGCCCGTACGCAGCCGGTGCCGTGGTGGCCGGCCCGGTCGTCTCCGATCTGCTGGCCGCGACCCGCTCGGCGCAGGCCGCGGCCGCCGGGCTGCGGGCGGGTGCCGCCTGGCCGGACGCCCCCCGGCCGGTGCTCGCCGACGATCTGCTGCCCGAGCGGGCGATGGCCTCGGACCCGGTTGCCCGGGACCAGCTGGTGGAGGAGATCTACAGACCGCTGGAGGAGGCGGGGTCGGCTCTGCTGGAGACGCTGAGCGTCTATCTGGAGCAGGCGAGCAGTCTGGAGGGCGCCGCCCGGATGCTGTTCGTGCACCCCAACACCGTGCGCTATCGGCTGCGACGTGTGACCGACGTCACCGGCTGGTCACCCTCCGATGTGCGCTCCGCGTTCACCCTCCGTATCGCGTTGATTCTGGGGCGTCTGGCTGACAGTGAGGCGCAACCCTAGACTTTTGTCGGACATCAACAATTCCCCCGATGGTTCTTCGTCCCTGTCCCCACGGGCGGGCGGAACCACCCACAAGAGAGAGTGTGAGGGTGCTCGTACTCGTCGCTCCCGGCCAAGGCGCTCAGACGCCCGGCTTCCTGACTCCCTGGCTCGACCTCCCCGGTGTCGAGGACCAGCTCCGTGCCTGGTCGGACGCCATCGACCTGGACCTGGTCCACTACGGCACCAAGGCGAACGAGGAGGAGATCCGCGACACCGCGGTGGCGCAGCCGCTGCTGGTGGCCTCCGCGCTGGTCTCCGCCCGGCAGCTGTTCGCGACGGCCGACGACGTCGCCACGCAGGTCGGCGCGGCGGCCGGCCACAGCGTCGGTGAGCTGGCCGCCGCCGCACTGACCGGCACGGTCTCCGACGAGGCCGCGATCAAGCTGGTGCGCCGGCGCGGCCAGGCGATGGCCGAGGCCGCCGCCGTCACCGAGACCGGCATGGCCGCGCTGCTGGGCGGCGACGAGGCCGTCGTCATCCCGCATCTGGAGCAGTTGGGCCTGACCCCGGCGAATGTGAACGGCGCCGGCCAGATCGTCGCCGCGGGCACCGCCGAGCAGATTGCCGCGCTGGTCGAGAACAAGCCGGAAGGCACTCGCCGGGTCGTACCGCTGAAGGTGGCCGGCGCGTTCCATACTCACCACATGGCACCCGCTGTCTCGGCCCTGGAATCGGCGACCACCCAGCTCTCGGTCGCCGATCCGCACACGCGCTACGTCTCCAACAAGGACGGGCAGCTGGTCTCCTCCGGCCAGGAACTGGTGCAGCGGCTGGTGGGCCAGGTGGCCAACCCCGTGCGCTGGGACCTGTGCATGAAGACCTTCAAGGAGCTCGGTGTCACCGCGCTCATCGAGGCGGCTCCCGGTGGCACGCTCACCGGCCTGGCCAAGCGCGCGCTGCCCGGCGTGCAGACCCTCGCCCTCAAGACGCCCGACGACCTCGACGCGGCCCGCACGCTGATCGCCGGACACGCCGACACCGCTGCACCGGCCGAATAGGAGTCCGAAGCGCATGACCTCGAAGATCAAGCCCTCGAAGGGCGCCCCGTACGCGCGGATCATGGGTGTCGGCGGCTACCGCCCGACCCGTGTCGTGCCCAACGAGGAGATCCTCAAGCACATCGACTCGTCCGACGAGTGGATCCGTTCGCGGTCCGGGATCGCGACCCGCCACTGGGCCGGTCCCGAGGAGACCGTCGCGACCATGTCGGTCGAGGCGTCGGGCAAGGCGATCGCCGACGCGGGCATCACGCCCGAGCAGATCGGCGCCGTGATCGTCTCCACCGTGTCGCACTTCAAGCAGACCCCGGCGATCGCGACCGAGATCGCGCACCGTATCGGTGCCGGCAAGCCGGCCGCGTTCGACATCTCGGCGGGCTGCGCGGGCTTCGGCTACGGCCTGACCCTGGCCAAGGGCCTGGTGACCGAGGGCTCGGCGGAGTACGTCCTGGTCCTCGGCGTCGAGCGGCTCTCGGACCTGACCGATCTGGAGGACCGCGCGACGGCCTTCCTCTTCGGTGACGGCGCCGGCGCGGTGATCGTCGGCCCGGCGAACGAGCCCATGATCGGCCCGACCGTCTGGGGCTCGGAGGGCGACAAGTCCGAGACCATCAAGCAGACCGTCGACTGGGACGTCTACCGTTCCACCCCGCTCCCCGGAGGGGACGCTCCCGAGGGCCGCCCGGCTCCGGAGGAGATCCGTTACCCCGCCATCACGCAGGAGGGCCAGGCGGTCTTCCGGTGGGCGGTGTTCGAGATGGCGAAGGTGGCCCAGCAGGCGCTGGACGTGGCCGGAGTCAGCCCGGACGACCTGGACGTCTTCATCCCGCACCAGGCCAACATGCGGATCATCGACTCGATGGTGAAGACTCTGAAGCTGCCGGAGAGTGTGACGGTCGCCCGCGATGTGGAGACCACCGGCAACACCTCGGCCGCCTCCATCCCGCTCGCCATGGAGCGACTGTTGGCGACCGGGCAGGCCAAGAGCGGCGACACCGCGCTGGTCATCGGCTTCGGGGCGGGTCTCGTCTACGCCGCGACGGTCGTTACCCTCCCCTAGGCAAGATCTGCGCAGCACCGTACGTCTTCGGATGTATCGGCCGCCGCACGGATCTTCACCGCAAGTAACGCAGTTTCCCCATAAAATGACCGAAGGAGCGCCATCATGGCCGCCACTCAGGAAGAGATCGTTGCCGGTCTCGCCGAGATCGTGAACGAGATCGCCGGGATCCCCACCGAGGACGTCCAGGTGGACAAGTCCTTCACCGACGACCTGGACGTTGACTCGCTGTCCATGGTCGAGGTCGTCGTCGCCGCCGAAGAGCGCTTCGACGTGAAGATCCCGGACGACGACGTCAAGAACCTCAAGACGGTCGGCGACGCGACCGACTACATCCTCAAGCACCAGAGCTGATCCAGCTCCTGCGCATGTCGCCACCCCGCGGTGGCGCCGTCGATTCAGACCCCTCTACCCGTGGAGTAAGAATTCCCGTGAACGCGACCAATCGCACCGTGGTCGTCACCGGTATCGGCGCAACCACACCGCTGGGTGGCGACAGCGCTTCGTCCTGGGAGGCAATGCTCGCCGGACGTTCCGGTGTCAGCACCCTCGAACAGGACTGGGCCGCCGAGCTGCCCGTCCGTATCGCCGGGCAGATCGCCGTCGAGCCGACCGAGATCATTCCGCGTCCGCAGGCCCGCAAGCTGGACCGCTCGGCGCAGTTCGCGCTCGTCGCGGCCCAGGAGGCCTGGAAGGACGCGGGCTTCACCGCCAAGGCGGGGGAGGACACGTCGGTCAACCCCGACCGTCTGGGCGCCGTCATCGCCTCCGGCATCGGCGGCGTGACGACCCTGCTCGACCAGTACGACGTGCTCAAGGAGAAGGGCGTACGCCGCGTCTCCCCGCACACCGTGCCGATGCTGATGCCGAACTCGCCGTCCGCCAATGTCGGCATCGAGTTCAACGCCCGCGCCGGTGTGCACACGCCGGTCTCGGCGTGTGCGTCGGGCGCCGAGGCCATCGGCTACGCGATCGAGATGATCCGCTCGGGCCGCGCCGACGTCGTCGTCGCGGGTGGCACGGAGGCCGCCATCCACCCGCTGCCGATCGTGGCGTTCGGCAACATGATGGCGATGTCCAAGAACAACGACGACCCGCAGGGCGCCTCCCGCCCCTGGGACGTCGACCGCAACGGCTTCGTGCTCGGCGAGGGCGCCGGCGTGATCATCCTGGAGTCCGAGGAGCACGCCAAGGCCCGCGGCGCCACGATCTACGCGGAGGCGATCGGCCAGGGCATCTCTGCCGACGCCCACCACATCACGCAGCCCGAGCCGTCCGGCAACGGCATCGCGGCGGCGCTGCAGAACCTGCTGGACAACACCGGCCTCCAGCCCGCCGAGATCGTGCATGTGAACGCGCACGCGACGTCGACGCCGGCCGGTGACGTCGGTGAGCTCAGGGCACTGCGCAAGGCGTTCGGCGACGACGTCGACCACATGGCCATCACCAGCACGAAGTCGATGACCGGCCACCTCCTGGGCGGCGCGGGCGGTATCGAGACGGTGGCCACGGTCCTCGCGCTCAAGAACCGGATCGCCCCGCCGACGATCAACATCGACCAGCTCGACCCGGAGGCCGACGCGGACATCGTCCGCGGCGAGCCGCGCAAGCTGCCCGCCGAGGGCCGGATCGCGGCCCTGAACGACTCGTTCGGCTTCGGCGGCCACAACGTGGTCCTGGCCTTCCGGACGGTCTGACACGCATCGACAGGGCCCGCCCGGTGATACGTCACCGGGCGGGCCCTGTGCATGTCTCAGCCGCCGAAGCTGGCGAAGTACGCGGCCGCCGCGTCCTCTTCGCCGTGGCCCTGCCCCTCGGCCCGGCGCAGGCGTTCCGCGGCCGCCGCCGCCAGGTCCATCCGTACACCGGCGTCCTGGGCGGCTTCCAGGATGAGCCGGGCGTCCTTGCGTGCCGCGGACACCGTGAAGCTCGGGGCGTAGTTCTCGGACAGGATCACCTCGGATTTCAGCCGTAGATACGGCATGTCGAGCGCCCCGCCGGCGACCGCGTCGAGGAAGTCGCGCGGGTCCACGCCGAGCGCCTTGGCGAGCGCGACGGACTCACCCGTACCGTTGATGACCGTCAGCACCCAGTTGTTGACGACGAGCTTGAGACGGCTGGCGGCGCCGCTCGCGCCGTCGTCACCGACCCACAGGGTCCGGCTCCCGACGCTGCCGAAAACGCGCTCCGCGCGCTCGCGGACGTCCTGGGGGCCGGCCGCCAGGATCGTCAAGTCCCCCTTCTCCGCGGGCGCCTTGGTACCCAGCACGGGGGCGTCCACGAACCGCAGGTGGTGCTCGTCGGCGAACCGGACGAGCGACGCGAGGCCTTCGGTGCCCACCGTGCTCATCTGGAGCCACAGGGCACCGGCCGGCAGCGCGTCGGCGGCCTGCCGGACCGCGTGCAGGACGGCCTCCCCGTCGAGCAGCATCGTGAGGACGACGTCGGCGCCGTCCACCGCCTCGGCGGGAGTCCCGGTGACACGGATCCCGTCGGCGGCCAGCGGCTCGGCCCTGGCGCGCGTGCGGTTCCAGGCGCGGACGTCGAGACCGGCCCTGGCGAGGTTGCGGGCCATCGCCGCACCCATGATTCCGGTGCCGAGCACCGCTACTGAAAGAGCGTCGGGAGAGTTGTTGTCGGCCATGAAGGCACGCTAGGCCGTGGAGCGGACTCCAGGGCAACTGCTGCCGCGTGTCGGGGCGGTCCCCCGGCGGCCTAGACGACCTGGTGGAGCCAGCGGACCGGGGCGCCCTCGCCGGCGTACCGGAACGGCTCCAGTTCGTCGTCCCAGGGCTTGCCGAGGAGCTTGTCGACCTCGGCGGCCAGCTCGGTCTCGCCGCGCGCCGAGCGGGCGACCGCGGCGCGCAGCCGGTCCTCGGGGATGAGGATGTCGCCGTGGATGCCCGTGACGGCATGGAAGATGCCCAGGTCGGGGGTGGAGCTGTAGCGCTCGCCCTCGGCGGTGGAGCAGGGTTCCGCGGTCACTTCGAAGCGCAGCAGATGCCAGCCGCGCAGCGCGGAGGCCAGCTTGGAGGCCGTGCCGGCCTCGCCCTGCCACGAGAACTCGGCTCTCCAGGTGCCCGGGGACGCCGGTTGGCGGATCCAGTCGAGATTGACGCGCACACCGAGGACGCCCGCCACGGCCCATTCGACGTGCGGGCACAGCGCGCGAGGAGCGGAGTGGATGTACAGAACTCCACGTGTCGTCACCGGACCTCCAGTGCGGTTCGAGGTTCGCCTTCCCCAGCGGCCTCGTGCCCGTTCCGGTTGCGGCCGGGACAGTTGTCATTCTGCCCCAGTGGTCACTTCGGCACCAGCATGCTGGTGACCTACAGTAAACACCATTAGGCGGAATTTGCCGCAAAAGGGACAGGAAATGACGTGATGTAATTTGTCTGTGCCGACTGCACTTGCCACGTTGGGTCACCGCCCGGAAGGCACGGGGCAAAGCTACCGCGCGGTGCCCGTCGAGGGAGTGACGTACCGTCGGTACCCGAAGAGATATCACTCGCACGCCGGACGGGGACAGGGGATGACGCAGATCGATCGGCCTGTTCGCCCCCGGCGCATCCGCTTCGGTCTCCGCTCCTCACGCACCGTCGCCACCGCGTTCGCGCTGGTGATCGCCCTCACCGCCTGTAGCGGCGACGGCGGCTCGGGGCGGCACCCGGACAAGCGGCACGTCAAGCCGGCGCCCGTATGGCACACCGACCCCCGCTCGATCGCGGCGCTCGGTGACTCGATCACCGTCGGCTTCGACGCCTGCACGCTGCTCTCCGACTGCCCCCAGGCCTCCTGGGCCACCGGCACCGACCCCAAGGTCGACAGCCTCGCCCGACGGCTGGTCAAACACCCGGCCACACACAGCTGGAACTTCGCCAGGACCGGTGCGCTGATGAGCGAACTGCCGGACCAGATCACCGAGGCCGTCGAGCGCAGACCCGAACTGGTGACGGTCCTGATCGGCGCCAATGACGCCTGCCGGCGCGACGTCGGGACGATGACCCCGAAGGACGCCTTCCGCGCCGACTTCGTGCGCTCCATGACACATCTGCGGCGCGCCCTGCCGCACACCCAGGTGTATGTCGCGGCGGTGCCGGATCTGCTGCGGCTGTGGTCCGAGGGGCGCAAGAACCCACTCGGCAAGCAGGTGTGGAAGCTGGGCATCTGCGGGGCCATGCTGCGCGATCCGGACGATCTGACGAAGGCGGCGCAGGACCGCCGGGCGACGGTGCGGAAGCAGGTGATGGCCTACAACTCGGCGCTGGCCGAGGTGTGCGGCAAGGATCCGCTGTGCCGCTTCGACAAGTCGGTCTTCGACTACCGCTTCACGGGCCGCCAGTTGAGCGCCTGGGACTGGTTCCACCCGGGCACCCGCGGCCAGAAGGAGCTGGCGGCGATGGCGTTCCGCGCGATCACCCGGCCACGGCCGTAGGGGCTGTCCGCACGGTCCCGCCAGGCTCTCCTGGCGTACGACGGGACGGTGCGGACACCCCCGCACCTGCGCGCGGTCCCCGGACGGTGGGCAACGGGCAGCGGGCATAGGCTCACGCGCATGAAGACGCAGGTCAGCAGGGAACCCTTCGGCACGCTGGACGACGGCACCCGCGTCGACCGCTGGACCCTGGATGCGGGGCCGGACGGGCTACGCGTCCGCATCCTCACGTACGGCGGGATCGTCCAGACGGTGGAGGCGCCGGACCGGAACGGGGCGAGGGGGCAGCTGGCGCTGGGCTTCGCCGACCTCGCGTCGTATGCCGCGCACGGCGGGTCGCACTTCGGCGCGCTGGTCGGGCGTTACGCGAACCGGATCGCCGGGGCGTCCTTCGCGCTCGACGGCAGGACCCACGCGCTGACGCCGAACGACGGGCGCCACAGTCTGCACGGCGGGCCGGGCGGCTTCTCCAAGGTGGTGTGGGACGCCCGGGAGGCCGACGGTGGTGTGCAGCTGCACCGGGTCAGCCCGGAGGGTGAGGAAGGCTTCCCCGGCGCCCTGGACGTGCGCGTGACGTACACCCTCTCCGAGGGCGGCGCGCTGCGTATCGTCTCGCGCGCGACGACCGACGCACCGACCGTCGTCAACCTCACCAACCACACGTACCTCAATCTGGGCGGTGACGGCAGCGGCAGCGCCGCCGGTCATGAACTGCGGCTGGCGGCGTCCCGCTACACGCCCGTCGACGACACCGGCATTCCGGTGCCCGGCGCGCCCGCCGATGTCACCGGTACCCGCTTCGACTTCCGGGCGGCGCGCGCGGTGGCGGGGGCGTACGACCACAACTTCGCGCTGGACGGGGGTGTGTGCGAGGCGCCGCGGACGGTCGCGGAGCTGTACGACCCGCGCTCCAGCCGATTCCTGGAGCTGGCCACCACCGAGCCCGGTCTGCAGCTCTACACCGCAGGCCACCTCGACGGCACCCTGACCGGCAGCTCGGGCGTCCCCTACGGCCCGGCGGCCGGTCTCGCCCTGGAGACCCAGCACTTTCCCGACTCCCCGAACCGCCCGGACTTCCCCAGCACGGTGCTGCGGCCCGGCGAGGGCTATCGGTCGGAGACCGTGTACGCGTTCTCGGTGCGGCCGCGGAGTGCGGGAACCCCCTAAGGGCGGCGGGCGGACAAGGTCATCCTGCGCGGGGACGCCGCGGAGCGACGGAGAAGGAACGATGAGCAGTGACCGGATCTCCGGTCCCTTCGTCCGTTGCCTGCCTCGGGAGAGCTCTCACCATGGCCCGCCTCCGTATTCCCCATCTCGTGCTGTCCTGTGCGGCGTTGACCGTGCTGACGACCGGCTGCTCGCTGTCGGGTCACGGCCCGACGAAGGAGGCGGAGCGGACGTACTCCGTGCACGGGAAGGTCACCGCGCTCTCGGTGACGACGCACGGCGGGAACATCGAGGTCGTGCCGGTCGACGCCGGCGGGTCGGTCAAGGTGACGGAGAAGTATGTGTACAACGAGCGGAAGCCGGCCCCCGAGCACGGGGTCAAGGGCGGCCGGCTGACGCTCAAGGCCGAGGACTGCGGCATGGGGCGCAAGTGCGACGTGGGCTACCGGGTCCTGCTGCCGCGCGACGCCTCGGTCGATCTGCGCAGCAGCGGCGGGGACATCACCGTGCACGGCGCCGCGGGCGGGATCGCCGCGGAGACCAGCGGCGGCAATATCACCGTCGCCGACTCCACGGCCCGCACGGCGAAGGCGAGGACCAGCGGCGGAAATGTGGACCTCGCGCTGTCCACGGCACCCGATCAGGTGTCGGGCCGGACCAGCGGAGGCGATGTCACCATCCGCCTCCCGAAGGGCTCGTATGCGGTGGACGCCTCGACGAGCGGCGGCAACCGCAAGGTCTCCGTCCCGGCGGACGAGGGCTCCGCGCACAAGGTGACGGCACGATCGAGCGGCGGTGATGTGTCGGTGGTTCCCTCATGAGGGGGCACCGGGGGCACCGGGGGCGTCCGCGCGCGGGAGCGCCCCCGTCCCCCGTCATGTCAGCCGACGGTGACCTCCGCCGCCAGCCTGCGGTCGTCGACGCTGTGCGCCGCCTCGACGAGGTAGACGCCCTTGACCCGGCGCCAGCCGCCGTCCTCCGCTTCCCCGCCGTCCCCCGCCTCCCAGACCGCGAAGGCCCGGTCCGGCAGCGGGATCTCGGCCTCGGCGCTCTCCCCGGGACCGGCCTCGACGACGGCGAAGCCGGCCAGCCAGCGGGCCGGGCGCTCCGGAGCATCAGGGGCGGCGTCCGCAGTGGGCGCCAGATAGAGCTGGACCACCTCGCGGCCGGGCCGGTCGCCCGCGTTGCGCACCCGCACCCGCACCGAGTCGGGGGTGGTGTCCAGCGACTCGTACTCCCAGTCGGTGTAGCCGAGTCCGTGGCCGAAGGGGTAAGCGGGCGCGGGAGCGGACCGCTGCCAGGCGCGATAGCCGATGTACACCCCCTCGGAGTAGGCGAGTTGGCCGCCGGTCGGGGTGACGGTGGTGACCGGGGCGTCGCCGAGCCGGGCCGGCCAGGTGGTGGGGAGCCGGCCGCCCGGTTCATGATCACCGAGCAGGACATCGGCCAGCGCCGCACCGGCCTCCTGGCCGGGGAACCAGCTCAGCAGCACGGCGGGGACCTGCGCGCGCCACGGAAGCTCGACCGGGGAACCGGAGTTGACGACCACGACGGTGTGCGGATTGGCGGCGGCGACCCGGGTGACCAGCTCGTCCTGACGGCCGGGCAGCCGCAGTTCGCTGCGGTCGAAGCCCTCGGACTCGACCTCTTCGGTGGTGGCGACGACCACGACCGCGACATCGGCGGCGGCCGCGGCGCGGACCGCCTCCGCGATCTCCGCATCGGCGTCGAGCTCAGGCTCGCTGTGGCCGAGGGCGAAGTTCAGCCCGTTCAGGCCCTCGCCCAGGTCCGGGCCGCCCGGCACGAACCGCAGGGTGACCTCGACGCTCTCGCCCGCCGTCAGCTCCGCCGTCATCCGCCGCTCCACGGGGTGCATGAACGCCTCGAAGGGGTCGTTGCCCTCGGGCGCGCAACGGCCGTCGAAGAGGACCGCACCGCCGACGGTCAGCCGCAGCTCGCCGGTGCCGGAGACCGCGAGGGTGTGGCTGCCGGTGATCCGCGGGGCGCAGCTGCCGGTCAGCTCGACGGCGCCCAGGGTCTGCCGGGTGACGCCCTCGGGGAAGCGGTCCATCACCCGCACCCTGCCGTCGAACTGCGGCGTCTCCGCGAGCACTTGGCCGTCGGCGGCCAGGTAGCGGGCGCGCAGCGTGAAGCCCTCACGGGCGTGCGGGACCCGGGTGCGCGGCTCGGCGCCGACCGCGTAGGTGACCTCGACCTCGTCGGGGAGCGCGGCGCGCAGCCCCTCCAGCGGGGAGACGACCGCGTCGGGGAAGACCGTCGCGGACCCGCCGCCGAGCACCCGGGCATCGCGGGCGGCCGCCCCGATGACGGCGACCCTGCGGACCGCGGCGGCATTGATCGGCAGCGCCCGCCGCGCCCCGGCCACCGGCTCGTTGCGCAGCAGGACACACGCGCGCCGGGCGATCTCGCGGGCCACCGCCCGGCCGTCGATCCCCTGCGGGACAGCGGCCGGATCGACCGCGGCAGGCACCCCTTCCAGGCATCCGGTACGCGCGGCGAGCAGCAGCACCCTGCGCACCGCGTCGTCCACCTCCGACTCGGCCACCTCACCCGCACGGACGACCTCGGCGAGCGGCGCGCCGTAGACCGTACGGGGCCCCGGCATCGCCACGTCCAGGCCGCCGCGCAGGGCGCGCACGGTGTGGCGGGCGGCCGTCCAGTCGGAGACGGTGACGCCGTCGAAGCCCCATTCGCCGCGCAGAACGTCCTGCACGAGAGCGCGGTGTTCGGTCATCGTCGAGCCGTTGACCTGGTTGTAGGCGGTCATGACGCCCCAGGGGCGGGCGTGTTCGACGATGTGCTCGAAGGGCGCGAGATAGAGCTCGCGCAGCGGGCGCGGGGCGATGTGGTTGTCGACCGTGAGCCGGTCGGTCTCGGCGTCATTGCCCACGAAGTGCTTGACCGTCGTACCGACGCCGCCTTCCTGCACACCGCGCACATACCCGGCGCCGATCACGCCGGTGAGCAGCGGGTCCTCGGCGTAGCACTCGAAGTGGCGGCCGCCGAGCGGTGAGCGGTGGAGGTTGACGGTCGGTGCGAGGAGTACGTGCACGCCCTTGCGGCGGGCTTCCTGGGCGAGGAGGTGGCCGGCCCGGCGGGCGAGGGCGGGGTCCCAGGTGGCGGCCAGCGCGGTGGGGCTGGGCAGCGCGACCGAGGGGTCCTCGGCGTTCCACTCCTCGCCCCGCACACCGACCGGGCCGTCCGACATCACCAGCGAGCGCAGCCCGATCGCGGGCACGGCCGGCAGGGTCCACATGTCCTGGCCGGACAGCAGCCGGACCTTGGTGTCGAGGTCGAGCGCGGCGAGCGCCCGCTCCACCACTGCGGTGTAGTCATGCCCGTGGCCACGGACATGGTGGCGGGCGTCGGCATCGGTGGGATGGTGGGGCTGGGCGTCGGTCATGCGGCTCTCCGGTGCTCCCTGAATGGACGTGCGGGCCCCCCTTGCCGGGATTCTTGCCGCCCCACCTCCCGCCCGGTAGGCGTCGTTACTTTTCCGTTACATCAGTCGTACGGGATCTCCACGCGAGGGTTACGCTCGGCCGGTGACTGCACCAGACCAGCACGGACCCCGCCACGGCGGCGGGGCGGGCGCCCGGCGGGGCGGCGGCGGGCGGGAGGCCCAGCGCGCGGAGCGGCGCGAGGCCCTCCTGCAGGCCGCCATGGAGCTCATCGCCGAACGCGGCTACCGCCGTACCTCACTCGCCGCCGTCGCCGAGCGCGCCGGACTGACCCAGCAGGGGCTGCTGCACCACTTCCCGACGAAGGAACTGCTGCTGGTCGGCGTGCTGGAGGCGCGCGACCGCTGGGATCTGGCCTCGGCCGCCGCGGCGTCCGGCACCTGGCGCACCGATGCCCTCGCCCAGCTCGTCGACTACAACGCCACCCGCCCCGGCATCGTCCAGACCTACACGGTGCTGTCCGCGGACAGCGTCACCGAGGACCACCCCGCCCGCGCCTTCTTCGAGTCCCGTTTCCGCGCCGTACGGGCCTCGATGACCGAGGCGCTGCGGGCCGAGTGCGGCGACACGCTGCCCGGCGGTCTGACCCCGGAGCGGGCGGCGCCGCTGCTGGCCGCCGTGATGGACGGACTGCAACTGCAGTGGCTGCTGGACCCGGAGGAGGTGGACATGCCGACTGCGTTCCGGGACTTCCTGGCGCTGCTCGGACGGGGAGCGGGACCGGGCGCCGGGTCCGGCGAGGAGCCGGACGAGGACTGATCCGCCACCCCTGCGCCCCTACCGGGCCGGAGCGAGGCAGGAAACCGTCGCCTTGTCCGGGCTGTACTCCAGGTCGGCGAGCATCTCACCGTCGGCGCACTGGTCCTTCGAGCTGTCGAGCCTGCGGGTCACCTTGTACTTCGCGTCGGCCGAACCGCAGTCCACGACCTCCAGATCCTGGTCCTGCCAGTCACCGTCGTTGCGTACGCAGTCACCGACGGCGAGGGTGGGCACCTTCCCGATACCGGCGCCCTCGATGAACACGCCGCCTACGAACAGGACCGGAATCGCCACGACCGCGAGGGCCATCGGCACCAGGAACAGCATCGCGGCCGGCCGGCGCAGCAGCGACTTGCCCGGGTCGAGCGAGGGCCTGAAGCCGCCTACGGGGGGCGCCAGTTTGCGGAATCGGCCCCGGGGGCCGAGGTTCATCAGCAGGGTGAGCGGGGTGATGGCCACGGACAGCGGGCTCCACCAGCCCTGCCACAGCGTCTTCGCGGACATTTCACGGTAGACGGCCAGCCCGCAGGAGCGGCAGAACATTCCGCTGCGGCTGAGGAACCGCATCAGAATGAGGATGCCCTGATGCCCGCGCACGGTGGCCTGCACGGCGGGCTGAGCACCGCAGAACTGACAGCCCGGGGCGCCGGCGTACGGCTGCGGGTGCTGATGTGGGTGTGGGTGCTGCTGGGCGTACGGGTACGGGGCCTGGGCCGGGTATCCCGGCTGCGGGGCATACGGGCCGGCAGGCTGGTGCGGGGCGGCACCGGGCGGCTGGTGCGGAGGGGCACCGGCGGACTGTTGCGGGTAGGGCCCCGCAGGCGGTTGGGCGTACGGGTACGGGCCGTGTGGTGGTGGCGGGGTGGCCACAGAGAATCCCCCTGAGTCTCGTGGATATCGCCGGACGCGGTGGTGGACCGGATCGACCAGAAACCCTATCCGCGGTCGACCGTCGGACAAGGGGCAGGGCACCGGGGTAGCGGCCCGCCCCTCTACCGTCCCGCCGCGCGCACCGCTTTACTCGCCCCCATGAGACGCATACGTACCAGGATGGGCGCGCTGGGTGTCGCGCTGCTGGCCGCCGCACCGCTGTCCCTGACGGCGCCGGCCACCGCGGCCGCTCCGGCGGATGTCACGGTGGAGGAGGGGCGGCTGACGCAGACCGCGCCGCAGGAGATCCTGCGGCGCAGCGGATTCGACGCGGTGGAGCGGGAGTTCGGGCGCGGGCTGGCGCGGGTGACCACCTACGGGGAAGCCCGGCGCTATGCCGCGGACGAGGGGCGTGCGCTGTGGCGGCGGGCCGTGGACCGGGCGCAGGGGCGCGGGCCCGACGGCGGCGATCTGAGCCGGGACGACGACCGGCCGCTCTACTGGGCGCGGCTGGGGATGACCAGGCAACTGCGCCAGTGGCAGCCCGACTTCGCGCTCACGGAGTCCGGGCGCCGCGTCCTCCTCGGCTCGTTGGAGCGGGGCTCGCGCGGTCAGGACTCCGTCGAACTGCCCGCGGGCAAGCACGTACTGCGGATCGTGGTGACCGGGTTCGACCCGTTCCAGCTGGACGCCGATGCACGGCGCAGCAATCCGTCGGGGGCGGCGGCGCTCGCGCTGGACGGGACGACGGTGCGCACCTCCTCGGGGCAGCCGGCCCGGATCGAGACCGCGGTCTTCCCCGTACGGTGGGCCGACTTCGCGGACGGCACGGTCGAGCGCACGCTGCTGCCGCACTTCCGGCGCGGGCCGCGGCAGGCCGACCTGTTCACGACGATCAGCCAGGGGAGGCCCGGCCGGTTCGACGTCGAGCGGACCAACGGGGCCTGGCGGGGCGGCTATCCGGACAATGCACGGGAATCCCGTACGGAGACCGTGCCGATTCCGGCGGGGGTGCCGACCGTGCGGCCGCAGCCGCAGTGGACGACCACCAGCCTGCCGTACGCCCGGATCGTGGCGGCCGGGACCGGGCCCTTCCCCGTGGTCGACCACACCGAGGTCACGGAGATCCCGGCGGGCGGCACCGAGCCGGTCGACCGGCCGGACGGCCCGACTCCCGG
The DNA here is from genome assembly GCF_053611685.1 of Streptomyces sp. NPDC054786. Taxonomy (NCBI): domain Bacteria; kingdom Bacillati; phylum Actinomycetota; class Actinomycetes; order Kitasatosporales; family Streptomycetaceae; genus Streptomyces; species Streptomyces sp. NPDC054786. The sequence goes on from NZ_JBSHAW010000006.1 coordinate 99,773, forward strand.
GTCCACGGCCCGTGCCGGGGGTGGCGGTGACTATCTGTCCAACGAGATCGCCTATCGGGCGACCCTGCTGAGGGACGCGGTGCGCCCGGCGCTCCCTGGCGGGCATCTGCACACCCCGGTGCTGGAGTTCGGACCCGGCAACACGGACCCGGCGCACGGCCGGGTCACCGACCCGGACTTCGTACAGCACCGGGTCGCGATCACCGGGCAGGTACGGGCGATCGTGACGGTGGCGGCATCGGAGGCCGCGGCGGCGAGGGACGCCCGGGGGTAGGGACGCCCTGGTCGCGGGCGGTGCCGGCGCGGCGTAAAGCCGCCCGGACCGCCCGTGCCGCCGGGCATCATGGGTGAATGATCATTGCTGCCGCACAATTCATGCCGGTCCCGGGCGAGATCGAGGCCAATGCGGCGCGGATGGCCGCGCTCATTGCCGAGGCCGCCGAACGCGGGGCGGGTCTGGTGGTGTTCTCCGAACTCGCGCTGACGCACTACGACCTGCAGCTGATAGCCGCCGATCCGACCGGCATGACGGTCACGGAGGACGATGCCCGGCTGGCCCCCGTCCGCGAGGCGTGCCGGGCCACGGGGGTCGCGGCGGTGGTGAACGCGGCGGGCCGCGCCGCCGGTGACGGGGGCCGGCCGACGATCTCCTCGTTCGTCCTCGGACCGGACGGCGCGCTGCTCACCCGCTACGACAAGGTCCATCTGTTCGGGGGCGAAGGGGAGGACGAGAGCGCGCTCTTCGCACCGGGCAGCGCCGACGGCCGCTTCACCCTGGGCGGGATCCGGTTCGCGCTCGCCATCTGCTTCGACAACAGCTTCCCCGAGGTGCCGGCGCGGGCCGCCGCGGACGGCTGCCGGGTGTATCTCGCCAGCTCCTTCCACGACTCGGCGCAGCGGGTGGCGCAGTACGGGCAACTGGCGCGGGAGCACGGGCTGCAGGTGCTGCTCGCCAACGGCGCGGGGACCGGGCACTCCGGTGCGGGGTGCGGCCTCAGCGGCGTCTGGCTGCCGTCCGGCGAGCGGGTGGCGGCGGCTGCCGAGTGGACCGTTCCGGGGGACGGTGCGGAGCTGGTGCTGAGCGATGTCCGCGACCGGATCACGCTGATGGCGGACCCGGCGGTGGCCGCGGTCCCCGTCCGGGAGTGCGGGGAGCCGCTGCGGGACGTGCGGACCGCGGCGCCCGAGCTGCTGGTGGCCGAGCACCGCTACGACGCCCGGGGCGCCTTCGCGCAGCTGCGCGAAGGGGTGCTGCAACGGCTGCTGGCGGCGCAGCAGGCACTGCCGGACGGGCTGCGGCTGCGGATCGTCGAGGGCTATCGGCCGCCCGGGCTGCAGCGCCGCTACTTCGAGGAGTACACGGACGAGCTGCGCGCCTCGCACCCCGGCTGGGAGGCCGGGCGTATCCACCGGGCCGCCAGCCGCTATGTGTCGCCGCCCGAGATCGCACCGCACAGCGCGGGCGGCGCGGTGGATCTCACCCTCGTCACCGCGGAGGGGGAAGAGGTCGACATGGGGACACCGATCAATGCCTCCCCCGAGGAGAGCAACGGCGCCTGCTACACGGGCGCGCCGGATCTGACGCCCGCCGCCCGCGCCAACCGGCGGGTGCTGAACACCGCGCTGACCGCCGCCGGGCTGGTCAACTACCCGACCGAGTGGTGGCACTGGTCCTACGGCGACCGCTACTGGGCACTGGCGACGGGCGCGGACCACGCGCTGTACGGACCGAAGGAGCTGGACGAGCGGTGATGCTCCCCGGCGCCACCACCTGCCCCGTCCGCTGAGGCCTGGCGTGCCGGGAGGCCGTGGTGGGCGCGGTGGGCGACGGGTGGCCGCGGGGGTGCCGGTGGCCGCCGGGGGCGGCGGTCCTGCGGGGCGTCGCGTCTACAACGGCAGCACGACCCGCATCCGCAGGCCGCCGCTCTCGCGGGGCTCGGCCGTGATGGTGCCGTCGTGCGCGCGCACGACCGAGCGCACGATGGACAGACCCAGGCCCACGCCCTTGTCGCTGCCGGTGCGCTCGGTGCGCAGCCGCCGGAACGGCTCGAAGAGGTTCTCCACCTCGTAGGCGGGCACCACCGGACCGGTATTGGCGACCACCAGGACCGCACAGCCGGGCTGCGGCTCCGTGGTGACCTCCACCCAGCCGTCGTCGGGGAGGTTGTAACGGACCGCGTTCTGCACCAGATTCAGCGCGATCCGCTCCAGCAGCACCCCGTTGCCCTGCACGACCGCCTGCTGACGGTCCCCGCGCAGCTCCACGCCCCTGGCCTGGGCCTCCTCGCGGGTCTGGTCGACGGCCTGGGACGCGACCTCGGACAGGTCGACCGGCTTCTTGTCAACGACCTTGTTCTCGCTGCGGGCGAGCAGCAGCAGGCCCTCCACCAGCTGCTCGCTGCGCTCGTTCGTCGCCAGCAGCGTCTTGCCGAGCTGCGCGAGCTCGGGGGACGCCTCCGGATCGGCGAGCTGGACCTCCAGCAGCGTGCGGTTGATCGCCAGCGGCGTCCGCAGCTCGTGCGAAGCATTGGCGACGAACCGCCGCTGCGACTCGAAGGCCCGGTCCAGCCGGTCCAGCATCTCGTCGAAGGTGTCGGCGAGCTCCTTGAGCTCGTCGTCCGGCCCGCCCAGCTCGATCCGGCGGTGCAGATCGGAGCCGGCCACCCGCTGGGCGGTACGCGTGATCCGCCCCAGCGGCGACAGCACCCGACCCGCCATCGCATAGCCGAAGGCGAAGGCGATGACCGTCAGGCCCACCAGAGCCGTCAGGGAGCGGTTCAGGAAGGTGTGCAGCGCCAGTGCGCGCTGATCGCGGATGCAGTGGCCGATGGCCTCATTGATCTGGTGGGCCGTGCCGACCGACGGCAGGTCGGGACAGCTGATATTGCCCAGCCTGACGTTGCTGCCGAAGACCCTGAACTCCGGGGTCCCCTCCTTGAGGGTGTTGGCCGCCAGAATGTAGATGATCGTGAGCAGCACGACCCCCGCCATCAGGAACATGCCGCCGTACAGCAGCGCGAGCCTTATCCGGATGGTCGGCCGCAACCACGGCACTTGACGGTGGTGCTGCCGGGGACTCCAGGCGGGCTGCGGAGCTGCCGTCACCGGCGCGGGCGACCGGGAGGAGAGTGCCACCGCGCTCAGCCCCGGGGCCCCGGTGACGCGGGCACGGCGACCGATACCGGGACGAGGGGTGAGCGCACTGCTGGTCCTTCCTCAGATACCGCAAGGCACACGACAGTTGCCTCACAGCACCCATCCTGCCCAAAGGACCCATAAACCGGCAGTAAGGAACGGATCACCTCCCGGCCCGGCCCGGCCCCTCGCCACGCCGGGTCGCCGGGTCGCCGGGTCGCCGGACGGGCCTCAGCCCTGCGGCAGCTCGGGCGCCAGTACCTCCAGTTCCGCCCGGGTCGGATAGGACGGCTGGGCACCCGGCTTGGTGACGGCCGCGGCGCCCACCCGTACGGCGAAGCGCGCCGCCTCGGGCAGCGCGTCGCCGCGGGCCAGACGGGTGGCGAGGGCACCCGTGAAGGCGTCGCCGGCGCCGGTGGTGTCCACGGCCTTGACCCGTACGCCCGGGACGGCTGTGGCTCCCGAGGCGTCCAGGACCAGCGCGCCGTCGCCGCCGAGGGTGACCACGACGGAGCGGGCGCCCCGGTCGCGCAGTGCCTGCGCCCACTCGGCGGGCGTGCCGTCGGCCAGCCCGGAGAGCTGCCGCGCCTCGTGCTCGTTGACCACCAACGGGTCGGCCACCGCGAGGAGTTCGGGGGCCAGCGCACCCGCCTCGGGGGCCGGGGAGGGGTTGAGGACGACGCGGGTGCCGGCCTGCTCGGCGGCCGTCGCGGCGGCCCGTACGGACTCCATGGGGATCTCCAGCTGGAGGGAGACCACCGAGGCGGCGGCAAAGGTGTCCTTCGCCGCCACCACGTCCTGCGGGGTGAGGGCGGCGTTGGCGCCGGGCGAGACCACGATGCTGTTGTCGCCGTCCGGGTCGACGATGATCATTGCGGTGCCGGTGCGGGCGGCGTCGTCCACGATCACCGGTGTGACATCGGTGCCCGCGTCGTGCTGGGCGCTCAGCAGCAGTGCGCCGTACGCATCGCCGCCGATCCGCGCCAGCAGCGCGGTGCGCCCGCCGATCCGGGCCGCGGCGGCCGCCTGGTTGGCGCCCTTGCCGCCGGCCGACTCGACCAGGTCGGTGCCGGTCACGGTCTCGCCCGGGCCGGGCCGCCGTCCGACCCGTACCGTCAGATCCGCGTTGGCCGAGCCGACCACCAGGACGTCATACATGCGCCGCTCTCCCATTTTTCTCTCATCTGTCGTTGCCCGGCGGCCCGCCGCGGGCCGCCCTCTCAGCCGTCGAACTTCGCGGCGTTCTTCGCCGTCACCAGCAGCACCGGCACCCTGACCGACTGCGGCAGCTTCTCACCGCGGGAGGCCTTCAGCGCCCAGTCCACGGCCTGCTTGCCGAGGAGTTCCGGCTGCTGGGCGACGGTGGCGGTCAGCGTGCCCCGGCGGACCGCCTTGACGCCGTCCGGTGTGCCGTCGAACGCCACCACCTTGACGTCCTTGCCGGAGCGGCCGCCCAGCGCCTTGGACGCGCCCAGCGCCATCTCGTCGTTGGCGGCGAACACCCCGCCGATGTCGCGGTGCGCCTGCAGCATGTTGGACATCACGTCCATGCCCTTGGTGCGGTCGAAGTCCGCGGGCTGCCGGGCGACGACCTGGATGCCGGGGTATTTCCTGATGCCTTCCTCGAAGCCCTGGCCGCGCTCGCGGGCGGCGGAGGTGCCGGCCTGGCCCTCCAGGAAGGCCACCTTGCCCTTGCCGCCGAGCGATTCGGCCAGCGTCTTCGCGGCGAGCCGGCCGCCCGCGACATTGTCGGAGGCGATGGTCGAGCCGACCTTGCCGCCGTTGACACCGCGGTCGATGGAGATGACCGGCACCTTCGCCCGGTTGGCGACGCCGACGGCCGGGACGGCGGCGTCGGAGTCGACCGGGTTGATGATGGCCGCCTTGACGTTCTGACTGGTGAACGTCTCCATCTGGTTGATCTGCTGGGTGGGGTCGTTCTGGGCGTCGGTGATGTTGAGGTGCAGATGGCGGGCGTCCGCCTCGGCCTGGGCGCCCTTCTTGATGCCGACGAAGAACGGGTTGTTCATCGTGGACAGCGCAAGCCCCAGGTCGGTGTTGCCGCCGCGGTCGCAGCCGGCCATCCCCAGGGCGACGGTCGCGGCCAGCCCGGCCGCCAGCGACATCCGGATCCGGGCGTTCATCGCGCGCTCCGGCGGCGCAGCGTGTCCAGGAGCACGGCCAGCGCGATGACCAGTCCGGTGGCCACCTGCTGCCAGAACGCCGAGACGCTCAGCAGGTTGAGGCCGTTGCGCAGTACGGCGAGGATCAGTGCGCCGATGAGGGTGCCGGAGGCCTTGCCGGAGCCGCCGGAGAGGCTGGCCCCGCCGATGACGACGGCGGCGATCGCGTCCAGTTCGTAGCCGGTGGCGGCCTGCGGCTGGGCGGAGGTGAGCCGGGCGGCGAGGACGATGCCGGCGACCGCGGCGAACACCCCCGACAGCGCGTAGATGGCGAGCTTGCGGCGCTTGACGTGGATGCCGGAGAGCCGGGCCGCCTCCTCGTTGCCGCCGATCGCGAACATCGCCCGGCCGGAGTACGTACGGGCCAGGATCAGCGCGGCGATCAGCCCCATCGCGACCATGACGAGGACGGGCACCGGCAGCCAGCCGCCGAGGGTGTCACCGAGCGCGCCGACCGAACCGGGGAAGGCGATCGGCGAACCGCCCGAGATGACCAGGGCCAGACCGCGGCCGATCGAGAGCATCGCCAGCGTGGCGATGAAGGCGGGCAGTTTGCCGTAGGCGACCAGTGCGCCGGAGACCAGACCGGCCACCACGCCGGTCGCCAGGCCGAGCAGCAGTGCTGTCCAGACGGGCAGGCCCTCGCCGGTGGCCGCCCAGGCGACGACGGTGGCGGAGAGCCCGGCGACCGAGCCGACGGACAGATCGATACCGGCCGAGACGATCACGAAGGTGACGCCGAAGGCGAGGATCGCGGTGACCGACGCCTGGACACCGACATTGAGGAGGTTCTGCCCGTTGAGGAAGTCCCTGGACAGCACCGCCATCACCACGACCAGGGCGATCAGCCCGCCGAGCGGGCCGTTCCTGAGTACCGCCCGGGAGAACCACGCTCCCGCGCCGTCCCGGTCCGGTGTCCGTCCCACCGCCTCGGCGGCGGCTCCCGTCTTCACCTCAGTGGACATCGGAGCCCTCCATCGCGCTCTTGTCGTTGTGCTTCGTGCTCGTGCCGTGCGGGGACTGGAGCGCCAGCTCCATCACGGCGTCCTGGGTGGCCTCTTCGGCCGACAGCTCTCCGGCCAGCCGGCCCTGCGACATCACCAGCACCCGGTCGCTCATGCCGAGCACCTCGGGCAGATCGCTGGAGATCATCAGCACCGCACGGCCGGACGCCGTCAGATCGTTGATGAGCTGGTAGATCTCGACCTTGGCGCCGACGTCGATACCGCGCGTCGGCTCGTCGAGGATCAGCAGTCTGGTGTCCGCCAGCAGCCACTTGCCGATGACGAGCTTCTGCTGGTTGCCGCCGGAGAGGGTGCGGGCGCTCTGCCCCAGTCCGCTCATCCGGACCTTCAACTGCCCGGCGACGGTGGCCGCTTCGCGCCGCTGCGCGCCCCGGTCCACCAGCCCGCCACGGGTGTCGCGGTCGAGCCGGGCGAGGGTGAGGTTGTCCTGGAGGGAGGCGTCCAGGACCAGGCCCTGGCCCTTGCGGTCCTCCGGTACGAGGCCGAGCCCGGCGCGCATGGCGGCGCGGACATCGCCGCGGGCCAGCTCCTTGCCGTCGATCTCGACCGTACCGGCGTCATAGCGGTCCGCGCCGAAGACCGCCCGGGCCACCTCGGTGCGGCCCGCGCCGACCAGCCCGGCGAGGCCGACGACCTCACCGGCCCGCACCTCGAAGTCGATGCCCGCGAAGACGGGCCCGGCCGTTGTGCCGTTGCGGGTCAGACCGCGGACGCGCAGCAGGGGCGCGCCCGGCTCCTCGGGGCGCTGCCTCGGATACTGCTCGGCGATGTCCCGGCCCACCATGAGGCGGATCAGCTCGTCCTCGTCCGTCGAGGCCGGCACCTCCTCGACGGAGCGGCCGTCGCGCAGCACGGTGACCCGGTCGCCGAGTGCGCCGATCTCCTCCAGGTGGTGGGTGATGAAGATGATGCCGACGCCGCTGTCGCGCAGCTCGCGGACGATCCCGAAGAGGGTCTCGACCTCTTCGGAGGTCAGCACCGCGGTCGGCTCGTCCATGATCAGGACGCGGGCCTCCAGGCTGAGCGCCTTGGCGATCTCGACCATCTGGAGGCGGGCGATGCCCAGTTCGGCGACCGGGGTGTTCGGGGAGACGTCGAGGCGTACGCGCTTGAGCAGCTCGGCGGCCCGTGCCCGCATCGTCTTCCGGTCGACCAGACCGAGCGCGGTGCGCGGCTGGCGGCCCAGGAAGATGTTCTCGGCGACGGTCAGTCCCGGGACGAGGTTGAACTCCTGGTAGATGGTGGCGATGCCGTGCCGTTCCGCGTCCTGCGCCGAACGGATGGTGACCTCGTCGCCGTCCACGAGGATGCGGCCCGCGTCGGGGCGGTGGGCGCCGGAGAGCATCTTGATGAGGGTGCTCTTGCCCGCGCCGTTCTCGCCGAGCAGGACATGCACCTCACCGGTGCGCAGGGTCAGGTCCACCCCGTCCAGCGCGCGGACGCCCGGGAACGACTTCGTCACCCCCTCCACGCGCAGCAGTTCGCGGCCGCCCGGTACGTCGTCGTTGACGCCGGTCATGCGCTGCCCCTCTCTTCCTCGGATGACTCGTGTGGTGACTGACTCGGGTGGCCCGCCCGGCCGGGGGAGCCGGACCGGAGTGCCGGTCCGGGCGCCGGGCGGGCCTGCTCAGGGGGTGGGCAGCTCGCCGCAGGAGCGGCGGGTGACCAGCCGGGCCGGCAGCAGCACCGAGGCGGCGGGCCGGTCCTCGATCCGCTCCAGCAGGGTGTGTACGGCGGCCCGGCCCAGTTCGCGGGTGGGCTGGGCGATGGCGGTCAGCGGCGGATCGGTGTGGGTGAACCACGGCACGTCGTCATAGACCACCAGCGCCACGTCGTCGGGGACCCGCAGCCCGCGGGCGCGGAGTTCGTCCATCGCGCCCAGCGCCATCAGGTTGTCGGTGGCCAGCACCGCGTCCGGCGGCTCGGCGAGGTCGAGGAATGCGCTCATCACCCGTCGGCCGCCGGTGTGCTGGAGGTCGGGGGTGGCGCCGACCCGCTCATCGGGCAGGGCGATGCCGTGCCCGGCCAGCGCCGTACGGAAGAGGTCGAGGCGCTCGTCGCCGGTGGGGGTGCCGGCCGGGGCGACGATGATCGCCGGCCGGCGGCGGCCGAGGGCGGCGAGATGGGCGGCGAGCTCGGTGAGCGCGGCGCGGCCGTCGGCGCGTACGCAGGGGGCGTCGATACCGGGCACCGTGCGGTCCAGCAGGACCAGCGGGGTGCCGGAGGCGACGACCTCGCGGAGCATCGCCGAACCGGTGCCGGCCGAGCTGACCAGAAGGCCGTCGATCCGGCGGTCGAGCAGGGTGCGGATGTAGTCGTCCTGCTGGGCGGGGCGCTCGCCGGCGTTGCCGATGACCAGGCTGTAGCCGAGGCTGCGGGCCTCGTCCTCGACGGCGTCGGCCAGCTCGGTGAAGAAGGGGTTGGTGAGGTCGCTGATGATCAGGCCGAGCGCGCCGGTCCGTGCGGTGCGCAGCGCGCGGGCGACGTTGTTGGGGCGGTAGCCCAGCTCCTGTACGGCGGCGAGCACCCGCTCGCGGGTCTCCGCGACCGGGCTGTGGCCGTTGAGGACCCGGGAGACCGTGGCGACGGAGACTCCTGCCCGTTCTGCCACATCTTTGATGTTCGCCATGGCGCCGTTGCCATTCCGTCCCTGCGCTCGCTCACCGTGCGGGAGAGCGGGTGCGCATGATCGACATGTAATCGATTTCCTGAGCATTGCGTGGGGGCTACGAAATCGATTACACGGCAGGTGCGTCAAGGTGCGATGAATGTTGTCTGCATCACATCGGGCTGCGGGGCGCGGGACATGCCGAGCCCGGGCACTCCCCCGTTGGCCGTCCCGCCGCGACGGCGGGCACCGGCCGTGTCCGGACCCTGGGGGCCCCGCCCGGCACCTACCGGGCGAACTGCCCCACACAAGCGACGATCGCCACCAGCAGGCCCAGCACCCCGATGACGACCTGCCACCTGTCAGGCGGGGCCCATCGGTCGCTCTCCTGCTCCGTGTCCTGATCGTCCCTCGCTCCTCCTCGCTCCTCCGGACCGGCCCCGGAGGCCAGGGCCTCCGCCGGCGGAAGGCCGGCGAAGTTGTGGGGAGGAGCGTGGTGAAGCCCCCTGAGACCAGCGCGAGTTGACGCCTCCCGGGCGCTGAACCGGACCTGGACCGTGCCCCCCGCGCCCTGTCACGGGCCGGGGTGCGCGGTCCGTGACGGACGCCAGGAGCCGCACCCCGTTACGGGATGCGGCCCCTGTGGATTCGCCGGTCGTGCCGTGCCTCAGGCGACGGTCAGCTTGACCTCGATGTTGCCGCGGGTCGCGTGGGAGTACGGGCACACCTGGTGCGCCTTCTCCACGAGGTCCTGGGCGGTGGCCGCGTCGACGTTGGGGATCGCGGCGGAGATCTCGACCGTGAGGCCGAAGCCACCGTCCGCGGTCTTGCCGATGCCGACCCGGGCGGTCACCCGGGAGCCGGACACATCGGCGTTCTCCCGGCGGGCGACGACGCTGAGCGCGCCCTGGAAGCAGGCGCTGTAGCCGGCCGCGAAGAGCTGCTCGGGGTTGGTCCCGGCGCCGCTGCCGCCCTGCTCCTTGGGCGGGTTGACGATCACGTCGAGCTTGCCGTCATCGCTGGCGACGCGGCCGTCACGGCCGTTCTCCGCGGTGGCGACGGCGGTGTAGACGACGTCGACGGTCTGGATGGACATACCGAATCCTCCTGTGGTTCGCCGCGACTCGCGCCCACGGATCGCGACGGCTTGCCGCTGAGCCTAACGGTCGCCCGCAAGGCCCCGCCGGGGAGGCAGACGGTTCCCCGGCCCGGGGAGGAATGCCGCCCCGGCGGGGGAGGCACACCGTCCCCGGCGGGAGCCACCGTCACCCGGCCCGGCGGGGCGAACCCGCACGGAGCACCGGCCCCGGCGGGACTCGCCGTCGGCGGGCGGGGCGGTCGTCAGTCGGTGAGGCTCACGATCATCTTGCCGGTGTTCTCACCGCGGAGCAGGCCCAGGAACGCCTCGACGCCGTTCTCGATACCGGCCACCTTGGTCTCGCCGTACTTCAGCTCGCCGGAGCGGATCCAGGCGGAGACCTCCTCGACGAACTGCGGCTGCAGCGCGGCATGGTCGCTGACCAGCAGGCCCTGCAGGCGCAGCCGCTTGCCGATCACCATCGCGAGGTTGCGGGGGGCGGGGCTCGGCTCCGTGGCGTTGTACATCGAGATCATGCCGCAGATGGCGGCGCGGCCATGGACGTTGAGGGAGCTGATGGCCGCTTCGAGGTGGTCGCCGCCGACGTTGTCGAAGTAGACGTCGATGCCCTCCGGCGCGGCCTCTTTGAGCTGCTTGCCGACATCGCCGTTCTTGTAGTTGAAGGCGGCGTCGAAGCCGTACTCCTCGACCAGGAGCTTGACCTTGTCGTCGGAGCCGGCGGAGCCGATCACACGGGAGGCGCCCTTGAGCTTGGCGATCTGGCCGACCTCGCTGCCCACCGCGCCGGCCGCGCCGGACACGAAGACGGCGTCGCCCTCCTTGAAGGACGCGACCTCCAGCAGGCCCGCGTATGCGGTCAGGCCCGGCATGCCCAGCACACCGAGGTAGGCGGTGAGCGGAGCCAGCGACGGGTCCACCTTGGCGGCGCGCTTGGCGTCCAGCACCGCGTACTCACGCCAGCCGAGACCGTGCAGGACATGGTCACCGACGGCGATGGAGTCGTCGCGCGAGGCGATGACCTCGCCGACCGCGCCGCCGTCCATCGGCTGGTCGAGCTGGAAGGGCGGGACGTAGGACTTCACGTCGTTCATCCGGCCGCGCATGTACGGGTCGACGGAGAAGTGCTGCGTACGGACGAGGATCTGACCCTCGCCGACCTCGGGCACCGCGGCCTCGCGCAGCGCGAAGTCCTCCGGGGTGGGCCAGCCGTGGGGGCGGGCGACGAGGTGCCATTCGCGACCGGTCGTGGGCAGTGCGGACATAACGCGATCCTCCTAAAGCTTCAGGTACTGAAACAACCATGCTCCTCGATATTTCATGTTGTCAAGTAAATGGGTATCCTCGTGTGCATGACCCCCCGCGCAGACTCCTTGACCGTCGAGGTCGTCGACCTCATCGGCACCGTCGTCGCCCGCTACTACGAGGAGTACGAGCACGCCGCGGCCGAGCACTCCCTCACCGGCGCCCAGGCCCGGGTACTCAGCCTGCTTTCCGTCGAGCCGCTGCCCATGCGCAGGGTCGCCGAGCGCCTGAAGTGCGAGCCGTCGAATGTCACCGGCATCGTGGACCGGCTGGAGTCCCGCGGCCTGGTCGAGCGCCGCCCCGATCCGGCCGACCGCCGCGTCAAGCTCGCCGCCCCGACCGACGAGGGCGCACGCACGGCCGAGGCGCTGCGTACCTCACTCCACTTCGCCCGCGAACCTCTCGGCCGTCTGACGGTCGCCGAGCGGACGCTGCTGAAGGAGCTGCTGCAGCGGATGCTGGGCGTCGCGCCCGAGTGAGCCGGGCGGCCGGCCCGGCCGGACGGCCGTCAGTAGCCGCGCCGCACGTTGTCCACGGCCGCCTGGTCCCGCCGACGGGTACGCCGCTGCCGTTCGACCGCCAATTCGGCGAGCGCTTCGTCGACGGCGGTGAGCACGCTCGACACCTCGGGGCCGGTCACACCCTCGGGGGCGTCGGTCCGTCTGTCGCGGATCCCGGCGGCCTCCGCGAGGGCCGCGAGCACGGGCTCGTCCGAGGTCCAGCGCTGCGCCGCCTCGCGGCGTGCGGGCGAATCGGCCAGGACCCTCTCCCGGGTCCGGAAGACCATCCAGCGGCGGCGGCGCTGCCGGGTGAGCTGCCCCTCCTCCTCCAGCGCGGCCAGATAGGCCGCGGACAGGTCACGGCCCCTGCGCCACAGCCAGTCGCCGACCGACTCGTACGGCTCCTGGGTGACCAGCGACGACGCGGCCTCGTCCAGCAGGCGGTCGGCGATGGCGGGCCGGTAGCCCGGCACCAGGCGATCGCCCCGCAGCCGGACGGTCTCGCCCTCCAGGAGGTCGATCGCCTCGGCCCCCGCGAGCGCCAGCGACAGATCGCCCCGTTCCACGGCTCGCACGGGCGCCACGTCCAGGGCGACGAACAACAGGTCCCGCGCCGTGGTCATGTGCGCTCAGCCCTCGGCGCCGGAGGCCGCCCCGGTCGCGGCCCGGATCTGCTGCGCGAAGCCGGCCACCGTGAAGTCCGGACCGACGCCGTCCACGAAGATCAGGTCACTGATGGCATTGTTGGCGCGAAGGGGCAGGATCTTCTGGTATTCGGGCGAGTTGTACCAGTTCTGCGCCTCGGTCAGGCCCGGAAATTCCAGCAGGACCGCCAAGCCCGGCCAGGCCCCCTCGACGACCTGCGCCTCGCCCTGCGCCAGCCACTTGCCGCCGTACGCCTTGACGGTGTCCTCCACCTGCTCCAGATACGACAGGCCCTCCTCGTTCGGAACGCCGCCCGGTATGCGCAGGTGGTTGATCAAATAGGCGCTCATCTCAAATCCTCCAGCGTATCGCGGCAAGTACCGAGGGGCATGTCGACGTTGCCGCTCGCCGCACCCGCCATGAGGGGACGCGGAGGCACCTGCGGGAGTGGGCCGACCAGCAAGGGAACAACCCCTCATATGAGGCGAATTCAACGGATTTGCATGCTTTCCCCAGTGTAGGCGCTCCCCCCGTTTCTTCACGGGGACCGCCCCCGCGCGAGGAGCGCCGAGGGCACCGACGGGGCACGGGCGGGGCGGTCGCCGGCGCAGGCCGCGTCGTACATCGCCGCTCCCGCCTCCCGGCGCCGCTGTGCGTGCCTTGCGGATCGGCGCGGGCCCACACTGATCCGAAGGCCATGGCCTAGGCCGCCGGTGTACCGGCCGCGTCCGCCCCGGCCCTTACGGCGGCACCCTGCGCACCGGGCGCCACGGCAGTGTCCGGCTCCCCCTCAAGTCCCGCTGTCCGCAGCCCCCGCAGCAGCGTCAGCGCCAGCACCGCGGCGCAGACCATGACGCCCGCGGCGACCAGCACCGCCGTCTGCAGGCCATGGGTGAACGCGGCCCTGGCCGCGTGCAGCAGCGCCTCGCCCGTCCGGCCCGGGAGGGCGCCGGCCGCCGCGGCGGCGCCCGCCAGCGTCTCCCGCGCCGCGTCGGCCGCGCCCGCCGGCAGTCCGGCGGGCAGGGCACCGCCGATGTCACCGCGGTAGATCGCGCCCCCGATGCTGCCCAGGACCGCCATGCCCAACGCGCCGCCCAGTTCGGTGCCGGACTCCAGCACGGCCGACGCGGAGCCCGCCCGCTCGGGCGGCGCGAGTCCGATGGCCAGTTCGTTGCCGAGCGACATCACCATCACCAGGCCCGAGGCGTAGACCGCGGCACCCACCAGGACGAACCACAGGGCCGAGTCCGGCTCCAACCAGGACAGCCAGACGAAGCCGCCGGCCCCGATGACGCACCCCAGGGCGATGACATGGGCCCGGTCCGTCCGCTGGGCGAGCGCCGCGGCCGCCGGCGCCATCCCGCCCACCGCGAGGGTCGGCAGCAGATTCCACAGTGCCGCCTCCATGGGGCTCATGCCCCGTACGGACTGCAGGTACTGGGTGAAGAACACCGCGCAGCCGACGATCGCGAACATCGCCAGCAGGTTCATCAGCACCGAGACACTGAACCCGCGGTGCCGGAACAGCTCCAGGTCGAGCATCGGATGACGGGCGGTGCGCTGGCGGTGCACGAAGGCAGCGGCGGCCAGCAGGCCGGTCACGAGGGCGAGGACGGGCAGCGCCGCCAGCCCGTCGCGGGCGATCTCCTTGACGCCGTAGACCACCGGCAGCATGGCGAGCAGGGACAGCAGTGCGCCGAGCAGGTCGAAGCGCCCGGCCGCCGGGTTCTTGAACTCCGGAAGCAGCAGCGGCCCGCAGACCAGCAGCAGCACCATCGCCGGAGCGTTGACCAGGAACACCGAACCCCACCAGAAGTGCTCCAGCAGCACCCCGCTGAGCACCGGACCGATCGCGATGCCGCCGGTCACCGCGGTCGACCAGATCGCGACCGCCTTGCCCCGCTGCTTGGCGTCGTGGAAGAGGTTGCGGATCAGGGCGAGGGTGGAGGGCATCAGGGTCGCCCCGCCGATGCCGAGCAACGCCCGTGCGGCGATGAGCATTTCGGCGCTCTGTGCGTAGGCGGCGGCCCCGGAGGCGAGTCCGAAGAGAAGGGCGCCGGACAGCAGCAGCTTGCGGCGGCCGATGCGGTCGCCCAGCGCGCCCATGGTGATCAGCAGGCCGGCCAGCACGAAGCCGTAGACGTCGAGGATCCACAGTTGCTGGACGCTGCTGGGCTCCAGCTCCGCGGTCAGGAACGGCACCGCGAAGTAGAGCACCGAGACGTCCATCGAGACGAGAAGGCAGGGCAGCAGGAGGACGCCCAGGGCGGTCCACTCCCGGCGGCCGGCCATCGGCTGAGATGTGTACGGGGTAAACGACATGGATGACACGGTAAGCAGGTTGCGCGTACGGCGCAAACAACAGGACTGATAAGGGAATTGGTAGTGCGTCACACTAGTGCACCCACCTAGTGCAATGCCCTGGTGAAGTGCGCACTGCTACCCTCACAGCCCCGCAGAACCCCCCTGGTGCACTAGTACGGAGGCCGTCCCGTGGAACCGTCAGTCCCGCCGCCCTACCGCCGGATCGTCGACGCGATCCGGGGCCGTATCGACGCCGGCGAGCTGACGCCGGGCGACCGGGTGCCCTCGACCCGGCGGATCACCCAGGAGTGGGGGGTGGCGATGGCGACCGCCACCAAGGTGCTGACGACGCTGCGCCAGGAGGGGCTCGTACGGGCCGTACCGGGTGTGGGCACGGTGGTGGCCGAGCCGCGGCGGACCACCCGCAGCGGGCCCGCACGCGAGCGGCGGCCGCGCGAGACGGACAGCGGGCTGAGCCGCGAGAGCGTCGTACGGGCGGGGATACGGGTCGCCGATGCCGAGGGGCTGCGGGCGCTGTCGATGCGCCGGGTCGCCGCCGAGTTCGGGGTGTCCTCGATGGCGCTCTACCGTCATGTGGCCGGCAAGGACGAGCTGGTGCTGCTGATGGCGGACGCCGCTTTCCACGACATCGAGCTGCCCGAACCGGCGCCGGACGGCCGGCGCGAGCGGATGGAGGCGGGCGCGCGACTGCAATGGGAGCTCTACCGGCGGCACCCGTGGCTGGCGAAGTATCTGTCGCTCACCCGGCCGCAGCCGATGCCGCGGGCGATGGCCCTGATCGAGTGGACCATGGCGCGGGTCCGGGGAATGGACCCGGTGACGCTGATTCATATGGCGCTGACACTGCTGGGGTTCGTGCTGGCCACCGCCGCCGGGTTCGAGGACGACCTGGAGGCCGAGCAGGAGACCGGCATGGACCAGAACCAGTGGATGGCGACCATGGAGCCGGTGTTCGAGGGCATCCTCACCTCGGGCTCCTACCCCATGTACGCGGGGGTCTCGCGGGTCGGCGAAAACGTGGTGAATCCGGAGTCGCTCTTCGAGTTCGGGCTGGCCCGCCTGCTGGACGGCATGGAGACACTCGTCGAGCGCGCTGTGTCGCCGGGCTCTTCGGGCGCATGAAGCGAGGGTCTCGTGGGTTCATTTGTGACGACAAACGAGAGCGGAGCGCGCGTGCCAGGCGCCGCACGGCGGGCGCGAGTTTGACGACAGGGCCTGGGGGATCAGCTGAGTTCCCCGCGCAGTCGCCGGGCCCGTAACACCAGTTCCAGTTCGAAGCGGCGGTCCGGGTCGTCCATCTCGCCGCCCCATAACTCCCGTATCTGGCGCAGCCGGTAGCGCACGGTCTGCGGATGGACGCCGAGCCGCTCGGCGATCTCGGGGGCACCGCCGCGGGTCTCCAGCCACGCGAGCAGGGTTTCCGCGAGCCGCCGGCCGTGGCGGGGGCCGCAGCTGTCCAGTGGGGCGAGGCGGCGGCGGGTGAGGTCCTCGATCAGCTCGACCGGCGGCAGCAGGACCAGCGCCTCGGTGTATTCGGTGCACTGGAGCAACTCGCCGGCGGGCAGCAGTCCGCGCTCCGTCAGATCGACCGCGGCCCCGGCCCAGCGCAGCGATTTCGCGGCGTCCAGCAGCGGCACGACGGGGCCGATCGCGCCCGACCAGCCGGCCGCGGCGCGGGCCAGCAGCTCACGCCGGCCCGGCGCGTCCGGCTCGGGCACCACCATCCGCGGCCGCTCGCTCTCCATGTCCAGCAGGACGTCCGGGGCGACGGCGGGGGCGACCGCCTCGCGGGCCGGCCGCAGCAGGACCGCGACGGCGACCCGTTCGGGCAGCGGCCAGCCGATCCTGGCGGCGCGCTCGGCGAGGGCGGGCAGCACCCCGCCCGCCCCGGCGGCGGCTCTGCGCTGCCGTCTGCCGGCGCTCGCGAACAGCTGCTCCATCAGGCGGCGTTGCAGCCGCAGCCGCTCACCGGCCTGCCGGGCGGCGGCCTCGGCGTAGCCGCGTACGGATTCGGCCACCAGCCCGTCCAGATACTCGAAGCCGGACTCGGCGAGCTCGTACATCGCGGGCGCCGGGATGGCGACCTGCTGGCCGATCTCGGCGAGCCGCCGCCAGGCCAGCCGTACGCCCAGCCGGTACATGGCCTGAAGGACATCCAGGCTGCGGCCCTGGAGGCCCTCTCCGCGGCCGAACTCCTGGAAGAGCCGTGGGTGCACATGCGGGCGGTCCGGCCCGGCGGTCAGATGGGCGACGAAGTGCTCCAGTGACTGGCGGATCGCCACCAGCGCCCTGGGCTCCCCGAACTCGTCCAGGACGAGCGGGAGTTGGGGGTACTCGCGGCGGATCTCGCGCAGGATGTCCTGGGCCAGGGTCGGCACCTCGTCCAGCGCCCGGGCCGCGAACTGCCGTACCTGGTAGGGCGGGACCTCCCGCCAGGCCGAGCGGACGGCTGTCACCATGACCCGGGCCTCCTCAGCACGCCTCGCGCCTCCCCGGCACGCCTGCTACCCACCACTCCGGTCGAAGGTCACCAGCGGCACGTTGGGCTGCTCGGGCGTGGCGTCCAGCGCGGCGACGATCCCGAGCGCGACGCCGAGGGCCAGAGCGGCGGCGGCCAGCGCGGTCAGTGCGGCGGCGAGCGTTCGGTGCATGGCGCGGCGAGCCCTTCGTCGATGCCGGAGCCGGTCACCGGTCTCCGTCGAGGTTGGTACGGCACACGGCGCGGCCCGGGGTACGGATCGGGGCCGGTTCGGTGCCGCGTCCCACAGCGCGGCACACCACTGGAGTCGTGGTGCCTGCCGAGTGTGGAAGGGCATTGACGCCCTGTCAAGAGTTCCCTTACGTTCCCGGCCCATGGCGCCCCGCGGCGCCGCACGTGCACCAGAGCGTGTTCCCCCCACCGCTTCCAGGAGTGCTCGTATGCCTGCATCCGGCAAGTCCGCCACCTCCGCCGACGCGGCCACCGCCGCCCGCACCGCCTCGCCCCTGTCGCTGGCCGTCCTCGGTCTCGGCGTCTTCCTGCTGGTCCTGGCACCCCTGCTGACCTGGTACGTCGAGCCACGGGCCAAGGTCACCCCGGTGGATGTCGATGTCACCACCGTCTTCACCGGCAGCGGCAGCTACTTCGACACCGGGGCGCTGAGGACCAGGGACCGGCAGCGGATCACCCTCACCCAGCATGTGCTGGGCGATGTCGCGGCGAGCGAGAAGAGCGGGCGGGCCGTATGGGATGTCTCCACGACGGTCGACACCCCGCAGACGCTGGCCCTGAAGGATCCGCGCAAGGCGTTCCAGTGGACCACCGAGCGCTGGGTCACCGACCGGCACAGCAATGCACCGGTGCACTGCTGCGAGGAGGCCCCGACCCGCTTCGACGGCGATGCCTACCTCAAATTCCCCTTCGATGTGCAGCAGAAGAGCTACCGCTGGTGGGACAACACGCTGGGCGCTGCCGTCCCGCTCCGCTTCGCCGGCACACAGCAGGTACAGGGGTACCGGGGTTATCGCTTCACCGGGACCGTGCCGCCCACCAGGACCGGCAGCCGGCAGGTCCCCGGCCGGCTGGTCGGGCGGCCGCGGCAGGGCCAGATCCAGGCCGAGGAGTGGTACGCCAACTCCGGTATCGAGCTGGTCGTCGAGCAGCGCACCGGCCGGATCATCCATGCCTCGGTCTCCCCGCTGAAGACGCTCCGCGCGCCCGGCGCCCGGCGCACCGCGGTGACCCTGCTGCGCGGCGAGCACCTGCAGTTCACGCCCGCGACCCAGCGGGCGCAGGTGCGGCTGGCGAGGGCGGACAGCGACAAGCTGGCGCTGGTCGGCCGGACGCTGCCGGCCGGGGCCGCGGCGGCGGGCGCGGTGCTCGCGCTGACCGGGGTGGTGTGGGTGGCGCGCGGGCGGCGGGCGACGAGCCGGTCCTGAGCGAGGTGATGAACCGTCAGTCGTGGCCGGCCCGGATTTTGTCATCCCGGTGAGTAGCCGCGGCGAACGCGGCGGCGAAAACTGTCCACCCCACACGCAGACCGCCGGCCTTCCGGTCGGCGCACTTCCCCTGACCGCAGCACGGTGCTGCCGTAGCCGACCGGCCCGGCCGCACCGCAGCACCGCAACACCGCAGCACCGCATGATGCAGCACGGCCCCGCACGACTCAGTACGCAGTACGTCCCCCCACCGCTGGTACCGCACCCTGAGACGAGTTGGATCGCACATGCCCCAGCACGTACGCCCGCCCCTGCCCCCCGCACCGGCTGCCCCACCCGCCCCTTCGGAGTCCGGACCGCCCGGCTCCGGGCCGCCCGGCTCCGGGCCGCCCGGCTCCGGGCCGCCCGGCTCCGGACCGCCCCCGCTCCCCCGGCGGATCGTCTTCCTCGCCCGCCGCGATCTGGGCAACCCCGCCGCCGGCGGCTCCGAGCTGCTGGTGGACCGGATCGCCGAAGGGCTCACCGCACACGGCCACCAGGTCACCCTGTTGTGCGGCGGGCCGGCGGCGGAGCGCGGCTACCGGGTGGTGTCCGCGGGCGGCGACGCCGGGCATTTCCTGCGCGCGCCCCGCCAGTTGGCCCGCCGGATCGGCGACTGCGATCTGCTGGTGGAGGTCTGCAACGGACTGCCGTACCTCGCGCCGCTGTGGCATCGCGGCCCGACGCTGTGCCTGGTCAACCATGTCCATACGGACCTGTGGCGGCTGCGCTGCCCCGGGCCCGCCGCGCGGGCCGGCCGCCGGCTGGAGCACTGGGCGCTGGCGCGCACCCACCGCCGCAATCTGCTGGTCGCCGTCTCCGGCTCGACCGCGTCCGCACTGCGCGGCCTCGGCGTGGAACCGGACCGGATCCGGCTGGTGCACAACGGCGTGGCGGAGCCCGGACCGCTGGTCCCCAAGGCGCCGGAACCGCTGTTCCTGGCCATGGGGCGGCTCGTCGAGTACAAGCGCATCGATCTGCTGCTGCGGCTGTGGGAGCGGGTCCGCCCGGTCACCGGCGGCCGGCTGGTGATCGTCGGCGACGGCCCGGAGCGGGCGCGGCTGGCCGCGACGGCCGGGCCCGGTGTCACCTTCACCGGCCGGGTCTCCGAAGAGGTCAAACACCAACTCCTGTGTTCCGCATGGCTGTTGCTGCACCCCTCGCTCGTCGAGGGCTGGGGCCTGGTGGTCATGGAGGCCGCCGCCCGCCGTACGCCCGCCATCGGCTTCGACATCCCGGGCCTCCGGGACTCCGTCGAGGACGGCACCACCGGGCTGCTGGCCCGCGGCGAGAGCGCGTTCGCCGCCCACTGGTGCGCCCTCGCCCTCAGTGCCCGGCGCCGGCACGCCCTGGGCGACGCCGCCCAACGGCGCGCCGCCCGCTTCCGGTGGAGCCATACGGTCCACAGCTTCCGGTCGGTCGCCGCCGAGGCCTTCCTCAACCCGCTCCCCGGGCGGTGAAGCCCCGGTGCGCGACCCCTCGCTGCGCAGGTCCTACGCCCTCTTCCGCGCCTTCCTCCGGGAGCAGACCGCGCCCGGACACTGCTACCGGCTGCTCGCCCGCGACGCCGCCGACCAGGTCGAACGGTATGTCCCGCTGGACGGCGCGGTGGTCGCCGACATCGGCGGCGGCAGCGGCCACTTCACCGAGGAGTTCCGGCGCCGCGGCGCCCAGGGCTATCTCTTCGAACCCGACACCGCGGAACTGACCGCGCACGGCCGCTCCCCCGAGGGCGCCGTGGTCGCCGACGGCTATCTGCTGCCGCTGGCCGACGGCGCCGCCGACATCTGCTTCTCCTCCAACGTCCTGGAGCACGTCGCCGACCCGCAGACCTTCCTGAGCGAAATGGTGCGGGTCACCCGCCCCGGCGGGCTGATCTACGTCGCCTTCACCAACTGGTTCTCCCCCTGGGGCGGCCATGAGACCGCACCCTGGCACTACTTGGGCGCCGAGCGGGCCCGTGCCCGTTACCGGCGGCGGACCGGCAAAGCGGCCAAGCACACCCTGGGCGTCAACCTCTTCGCCGTGCACATCGGCCGCACGCTGCGCCAGGTGCGGGCCCGCGACGACGTCAGCGTCGTCACCGCCCGCTCCCGCTATGCGCCGTTCCTCGCCGAGGCCATCCCCCGCCTCCCGGGCGTCCGGGAGGTCGCCACCTGGAACCTCCTCCTCATTCTCCGGCGGTTGCCATGACCCAGACCCTGAGGCCTTCCCCGTCCCCCGGCTCGCCCGACGCCGGGGACCGGCCGGCCCCCGTCCCCACCCCGTCTCCGGGCCAACCCCGCGGACGGCGCTGGCTGCTGGCGTTCTGGGCGCTCGCGCTGGCGGGCTTTCTCGCGTCCGCGCCGGGGAAAATGACGTTCGAGACCAAGCTGGGGGTGACCACGGCCCCCTGGAAGTTCCTCGGCGATCTCGGGCAGCTGTGGCACGACCGGGCGGGCTTCGGCGGCCTCGCCGACCAGTACATCGGCTATGCCTTTCCCTCACTGCCCTACTACGGCCTGACCGACCTCGCCCATGTCCCGGTGTGGCTGGCCGAGCGGCTGTGGATGTCGCTGATCGTCACGGCCGCCTTCTGGGGCGCGCTGCGGCTGGCCGAACGGCTGCGGTTCGGCACCCCGTCGGCCCGGCTGCTGTCCGCCGCCTGTTACGCCCTGTGGCCGACCTTCACCCTCGTCATCGGCTCGACCTCCGCCGCCGCGCTCCCCGGCGCGCTGCTGCCGTGGGTGCTGCTGCCGCTGACCGACGCACGGGCCGGGGCCCGCCTCGCGGCGACCCGCTCGGCGCTGCTGATCCCCTTCATGGGCGGCGTCAACGCGGCCTCGACGCTGGCCTCGCTGCTGCCCGTCGGCCTGTATCTGCTCTCCCGTACGGGGCCGCGCCGGACGAAGCTGCTCGCCTGGTGGCTGCCCGGTGTCGTCCTGGCCACCGCCTGGTGGGTGGTGCCCCTGTTGCTGCTGGGTCTGCACGGCGAGAACTTCATGCCGTTCATCGAGCAGGCCGACACCACCACCGGCACGGTGTCCGCCACCGAACTGCTGCGCGGCGCCGGCAACTGGACCGGCTACCTCAACTTCGGCACACCCTGGCTGCCGGCCGGCTGGACCATGACGGCGCAGCCCTTCGCGGTGTGCGGTTCGGCGCTGGCCGCGGCGTGCGGCCTGGCCGGTCTGGCCCGCCGGGATGTGCCCGAGCGCCGCTGGCTGCTGCTGACCGTGCTGGCCGTGGCGCTGATCGAGCTGGCCGGATACGGCGGTGCGCTGGGCGGGCCCGTGCACGGCCTGTGGCAGGACTGGCTGAACGGCCCGCTGCGCCCGTTCCGCAACATCTACAAATTCACCCCGGGCCTGGCCCTGGCCCTCACCCTCGGCCTGGCGCATCTCCTCGCGGTCGCCACCGAACGCCGCGGCACCCGCCGGATCCCCGCCCGTCACCGCCTCCCGCTGGTGGCCGCGCTCCTCGTGCTGCCCGCCCTCGCGCTACCCTTCCTCACCGGCACCGTGCTCCAGCCCGGCGCCTTCACCGAGCTGCCGTCCTACTGGGCGCGGACGGCCGGCTGGCTGACGGCGCACACCCCGCACAGCCGCGCCCTGGTCGTCCCGGCCACGGCACACGGCATCTACACCTGGGGCTCCCCCATCGACGAGCCCCTCGATGTCCTCGCCCGGTCCCCCTGGGCCCAGCGCGACTTCGTCCCCTTCGGCACCCCGGGCGCCCGCCGCACCCTGGACGCCGTCGAGCAGGCGCTGCTGACCGGCGCCCAAGTGCCGGGGCTGCGCGACTACTTGGGCCGGGCCGGGCTCCACGACGTGGTGGTCCGCAACGATCTCGACCCGGACCAGATCGGCTATGTCCCGCCACAGACCGTCAAGCGCACCCTGGAGGCGTCCGGCTACCGCAAGGTGGCCGCCTTCGGTCCGCTGACCACCGGCGGCCGGATCCCCGCCGAGGCGCCGCTCCAGATCCAGGGCCTCTATCCGCGGCAGCGCGCCGTCGAGATCTACCAACCGGAAAACACACCCGAGCCCGGTCCGGTCACCGCCCGCGCCGTCGCGGACACCGCACAGCTCAGCGGCGGCCCGGAAGCCCTCCTCCAGCTGTCCGCCGACCCCGCGCTGCGGCGCCGGCCCACCGTCCTGACCGGCGACCGCCACCCCGGCCTCGGCACTCCGCCGCTCCAGCTGACCGCCGACGGCCTGCGCCGCGCCGACACCCGCTTCGGACTGGTCAACAGCAACACGTCGTACACGTACACGGCCGACGAGCGGAACCACCCCGACAGCGTCCAGGACCCCGGCCGCCCGCCCCGGCAGATCCTGCCGACCGCCGGCCCCGGCCACCAGACCACCGCGGTGCTCCGTGGCGCGTCCTCGGTGACCGCCTCCACCAGCGGCAACTGGCTCTTCCAGCTGCCGCAGTACGACCCGGTCAACGCCTTCGACGGCAACCCGGACACCGCCTGGGCGGAAGGCAGCGCCGGCGACCCCGTCGGCCAGTGGATCAAGATCGCCTTCACCCGGCCCACCGCCCTTCCGCCCTCGCTGTCCCTGACCCCGCTGCCGGGGGACGGGATGCGCGCCGCCCCGACGTCCGTACGGTTGGAGACCGACCGCGGCAGCGCGGAGAGCACCCTGCGCCCGGACGGAACGCCCCAGCGGGTCAAGGCCCCGGCCGGCAGGGCGGCATGGCTGAAGGTGACGATCCTCGGCTCGCAGACCCCACGGGCCGGACTCTCCGGTGCGGGCTTCCGTGAGATCTCCGTCCCGGGGGTCCAGGTCACCCGGCTGCTGCAACTCCCCACCGACGCCCAGCGCTCCGACGCACCCGCCGAGACCTACGCGCTGCACCGCGGCAGCGACCCGGGCGGCCTCTCCCCCGTCTCCGCGGAGGTCGGGCTGCACCGCCAGTTCCGCACCGGCGCCGCCGCCGCGTACCGGATCGCCGGCAAGGCGCTGGCCGTCCCCGGCCCCGAACTCGACCGGCTGCTCGACCGGATCGCACCGGAACAGAAGGACCGGATCACCGCCACCGCGGACTCCACCAGCTTCGGCTTCGGAGGCTCGCTCAGCCCCCGCAACCTCGTCGACGGCGATCTGACCACCGCCTGGATCGCCGGGGACCGGCCGACGCTGCATCTGCGCTGGCCCGGCCGGAAGAAGATCGACCGGATCGTGCTGGCCGCGGCCGGCGGGATCTCCACCCGGCCCGAGCAGATCCAGGTCAACTCGCCGGACGGGGCGGCCACCGCGGGCGTCGACGAGAACGGCCAGGCCCGCTTCGACCCGATCACCACCGACCGCCTCGACCTCACCATCAGCAAGGTCGCGCCGCTGACCCTCCACAACCCGGTCGCCGGCCAGGCCCTGCAACTCCCGGTCGGCCTCAGCGAGGTCTACCTCCCGGCGCTCGACGCCTACCGCACCCCCCGGCCCGCCGCCGGCGCACGCTTCTCCGTCGGCTGCGGCCAGGGACCGATGCTCGCCGTCGACGGCGTCCTGCATGCCACCAAGGCCGCCGGATACGTCCGCGACCTCACCGAACGGCGCCCCGTCGACGTGCAGTTGTGCGCCGGCGAGGCCCGCGACGGGCGGCTGGAGATGCCCTCCGGACGCCACCGGGTGGAGGCGGGCGACCAGGGACCGCTGGCGCTGACGGATGTGACGCTGCACAGGGGCGGGACGGCGCGGGCGCGGACCACGGGCTCCGGGGCGGATCCGGAGGCCACCGCTCCGGTGCGGCAGGCCACCGCCCACGACTGGTCGGGGGACCGCCGCACCGTCGCGGTCGGCTCCGGCCGGGCCGTCTACCTCCAGCTGCACGAGAACGCCAACGACGGCTGGCACGCCACCCTCGACGGCCGCCGGCTGACCCCGCTCCGGGTGGACGGCTGGCAGCAGGCCTTCCTCGTCCCGGCCGGCGCCGGTGGAACCGTCGTGTTCTCCTACGGCCCGGCCACCGCCTACGTCCTGGGGCTGATCGGCGGCGCGCTCGGCCTCGCCCTCCTGCTCGTCTCCGCCCTCGTCCGCCGCACCCCGCGCACGCCGCCCCCGGCCCCGCTGCCCCCACCCGCCCCGTCCTGGGTGCTGGGAGTCCTGATGCTGACCGCGGTGGTCGCCGTGGCCTCCGGGCCCTACGCGCTGATCGTGCCGGTGCTCGCACTGGTGGCCCGCTTCCGGCCGCCTCTCCTCGTCCCCCTGGCCCTGGTGGGGATGCTGGGCGCCGGCGTCGTGGCGGCCTTCGGCGCGGGAGAACCCCTGGCCGCCGGAGTGGGCGCCTTCAGCGGCACCGCGCAGGCGCTGGCGCTGCTGGCGCTGACGGCGGCGGTGGTCACGGTCCCGGCGAAGGCTCCGTCACCGGCACCGGCGCGGCCCTCGGGGCGGGCGGCGCCGGGGGACGGAGCGGACGCTGACGGACCGGGAGGGGACGGTCCGGGGGCGGTCGGCCCGGGACGGAACGAGCCGGGCGCGGACGGACCGGGAGCGGAGGACCCGTCGGGCCCGCCACCGCCATCGCCGCTCCCGCGCCGCTCACGAGGTGCCGTGGCCGGGCCCGGTGCGCCGGTTGCCGGGCGCCCCCTCGTGGCCCGGGGGCGAACGCCGGGTGACGGCCCGGCCCGGGCCGATCGACGGCGCCCGGCCGGGCCGCCCGTACCGCCACCCGACAACGGGGAGGACACCGCCCGATGACCGCACTGGAACCGGCCGCCGACTCGCCCGCCGCCTCCTTCGGCGGTCCACCGCGCGCCCCCGCCCCCACTCCCGCCCGGGTCCCGTTCCCGCTGGTCGATGAGGTCTCCCGGCACTGCCTGACGGACGACGAGCCGGAGACCGTGCACCTCGAAGTGCACCTCCCCGGCCGGGTCGATCCCGTACGCCTGCGCACCGCGTTCCACCGGGCACTCGCCCGCCACCCGCGCATCCTGATGCGCCAGGCGCCGGTCCGCTGGTGGCACCGCCGCTACACCTGGCAGCTCACCGCCGCCCCGGACGTGGACCCGGTCGACTTCCCGCCCCCCGGCCCCGATGCCCTCGCGCGCGCCAGGCAACGCGCGCTCGCCGACAGCCCGCCCCTGGATGCCTCGCCCCCCGTACGGCTGGAGGTGATCGCACCTCCCGGGGCGGCGGACGGCACCGTGCTGCTGCTGACCCTCCATCACACCGCGCTGGACGGCCCGGCCTGTCTGCGCGTCCTGGCCACCGCCGCCGAGTTCTACGGCGGCGCCGACAACTCCCCGGCCCCCTCGCCCGTACGCGCCCCCGGCGCCCGCACCGAACAGCCGCGCCTCGACGACGACCCGGCCGGCCGCCACCGCCTCTCCCGCCCGGCGCGGATCGCCGCCCACCCGGCCCCCGGCAGCTCTTCCCGGCACGGCAACGGCATGCTCCTCGTCGAGCTGCCGGTCCCGGACCGTCCGCCGCGCGCGCCCGGCCGGGCCGCGCCGTACACCGTCAATGACCAACTCCTCGTCGCCACCTGGCTGATGGTGGCCCGCTGGAACCGGCTGCACGATCCACGTCATGGTCCGCACGGCGCGGGTGGCACCGCCGCCCCGGTCGTCATCACCATGCCCGTCGACGACCGGCCGCGCGGCATCGAGATGCCCATCGGCAACGGCACCCGGCTGGTCCCGGTCGGCTTCGGGCCCGAGGAGTGCCGGGACGCCGGGCCGCTCACCGCCGATCCGCCCGACCCGGACGCGGTGGCCCGGCTGCTGCGGCGGACCGCCGCCCGCACCCGCGCCCTCAAGTCCGCGCCGCCCGGCCGTCAACTCGGGCTTGCGGGAGCGGTGTTGACGGCACCCGTGCTGCCGGTCGGGGTGCGCGGTGCCCTCACCCGTGCGCTGCGCACCGCCGCCGCGCCCTGGACCTCCACCACACTCCTCTCCAACATCGGCCGGATCCCCTACCCGCTGGACTTCGGGGACGCCGGCCGGCCGACCGCGGTGTGGTTCTCCGCCCCGGCCCGGATGCCGCGCGGCCTCACCGTCACCACCGTCTCCGTGGCCGGCCGGATCCAGCTCGCACTGCGCTGGTCCCCTGCCCTCCTGGACGACCGGGCCGGCGCCCGGCTCGGCGCCCTCTTCCGCTCCTCGCTCGCCGCCACCGCCTGGACGAGCTCCCCGGACACGCCCCCGCCCCCGGCCGGAGGAGGTGCCCGATGAGCCGGCCCCCCGCCGCGGCCACCGGTGTATCCCCTGACGGGCTGCGGGACTTCTACGAGAACCCGGCCGTACCGGTCGCCTCCGGCACCGCCCGCAGCGCACGGCAGGCCCGGCTGCTGGCGCGCGCCCTGGGGCCGGTACACGGGGGCGCTCCGGCCGCCACCATCCTGGACATCGGCTGCGGCGACGGCACGGCCGCCGCCACCGCGGCGGAGGTCCTCGCAGGCCACCGCCTGGTCGGCGTGGACTGGTCGCAGGACGCGCTGCGCCGCGCCCGCACCCGTATCCCCTGTGCGGTACGCGGCGAACTGACCGGCGACGGGCTGCCGTTCGCGGCCGGCTCCGCCGATGCGGTGCTCTTCAGCGAGGTCGTCGAGCATCTCGTCGACCCCGATGCCGCCCTGGACGAGCTGCGCCGGGTCCTGCGCCCCGGGGGTCATCTGATGCTCTCCACGCCCAACCTCGCCGCCTGGTACAACCGCGGACTGCTGCTCGCCGGGGTCCAGCCCGTCTTCTCGGAGGTGAGCATGCGTCATATCCACGGCCGGCCCGGCACCCAGGTCGTCGGCCATCTGCGGCTCTACACCGCCCGTGCGCTGCGCGGCTTCCTTGCGGCGTCCGGCTTCGAGGTCGTACGGATCGCCGGTGCGCCGTACCACGACGTGCCGCGGCCGCTGCGCCCCCTCGACCGGGCCGCCTGCCGTCTCCCGTCGCTGGCCTCCATCCTGCTCGCCCATGCCCGCCGGAGAAGGGAGTAGCGCGATGCCGTGGTGGGGCGTGGCGTCCGCCCTGCTCGCCAACGTCCTGTACAGCACCGGCTTCGTGCTGGAGAAACGCGCGCTGGCCGGGCTGCCAGCGCTGAGCACCCGGCGACCCGCCCGGGTCGTCCGCGAGCTGCTGTCCAGTCCGCTGTGGCTCGCCGGCTCACTCGCCCTGGCTGCCGGGTTCGCCGCCCAGCTCGCCGTCTACCGCACGCTGCCCCTCGCCGCCGCGCAGGGCATCTTCGTCTCCGGTCTGGTCCTGCTGCTGCTCCTGTCCTCGGCGGTGCTGGGCGAGCGGACCAGCGGCCGGGAGCGGCAGAGCATCGTGGCGATCCTGCTCGCGCTGGTGCTGGTCGTCGCCTCCCTCCGCGGCGAGGACGCACGGGCCGTCGCCCGCACAGCGCCGCCCACGACACTGCTGCTCATCGCCCTGCCGTCGCTGGCCGCCGGGCTGCTGCTGTACGGCTCGGCGGAACGGCGCGCCCGGCGCCGCCATCGCCTGCCGACGGCGGGCGTCCCCTACGGGGTGGCCGTCGGCCTGCTCTACGGCGTCAGCTCGCTGGCCATCAAGGGCGTCGCCGGCCTGCTCACCACCCACGACATCCCGGCCGCCGCCGCGCAGCTCCTCCGCTCGCCCTACCCCTACCTGCTGCTCTTCACCGGCGCCACGGGGCTGGTCCTGTCCCAGACCGCCCTGCAACGCTGCCGCGCCTCCGTGATCGTCCCCGTCTGCACCACCGTCACCTGTGTCTTCACCGTCGCCTGCGGCACCGTGGCATTCGGTGAACCGCTGCCCGCCGATCCCCTGCGCCTCGCGCTGCGGCTGGGCGGCACCGCCGTCGCCCTGTCCGTGCTGCTCGCCCTGCCCCGCCATGACACCCCGGCCCCCGTACCCCCCACCCGCACGACGGAGTTGAGCCATGAAGCCCGATGACCCGCTGCTGAAGATCCTCGCCTGCCCCCTCGACAAGGGCCCGCTGTCCCTGCTCGCCCCCGGCGACGCCCTCTACAACCCCCGGCTGCGCCGCCGCTATCCGGTCCTCGACGGCATCCCCCAACTCCTGCCCTCCTCCGGCGAACAGCTCACCGATGCCGAGCACGCGCAGGCGCTGCGCCGCCTCGCCGACCGGGAGCCGCGGTCGTGACGCTCGCCGCGCGGCTGGGCCCGCATCTGCCGGCCCGGCTGGTGTCGGCGGTGGCGGCCGGGCTCTATCCGCGTTTCGAGCCGGAGCTGCGGCGGCTCGCCGACTTCTGCCCGCCCGGCGGTACGGCGGTCGACGTCGGCGGGTGGTACGGCCCGTGGACCCGGCGGCTGGCCGGGCGGGCCGACCGGGTGGTCACCCTCGAACCGGTCCCCCACCTGGCCCGTCTGCTCGCGTCCGTCACTCCTGCGCATGTCGAGGTGGTGTCCGCGGCGGCCACCGACCATGCGGGCTGTGCCACCCTCTGGCTGCCCGCGGAAGGCCGCGGCGACCGCGGGGTCTCCTCGCTCGTACGCCGCGAGCTGCACACCGCCGCCCTCGCCGTGCCCTGCCTCCCCCTGGACGCGCTCGCTCTGGCGTCCGTCACCCTCATCAAGATCGATGTGGATGGCGCCGAGCTGGCGGTACTGCGCGGCGCCGAGCGCACCGTCGAGCGTGAACTCCCGGCGCTGTTCGTCGAGTTGGAGACCCGCATCCAGCCGCTCACCCCCGTCCTGGACTGGACGGCGGCCCATGGCTACCGCGGCTGGGTCCTGCCGCACGACCGCTGGCTGCCGCTGGCCGATTTCGATCTGCCCGCCCATCAGTCCCGCACCTGCCACGTCGCCGAGCACGGTCTGCTCCGCCGCTCCCTCGCCCCGCACCGCCGCTACGTCAATTCCGTGCTCTTCCTCCCCGACGGCGACCGTCCCGGATTCCCCGGCGCCCGCGCCATCCACGACCATGTCCCTCATGAACGGCACCTCTGACCATGACCCGCCCGCCGACTCCGGCGCCGCGGCCGGCCTGCCGGGACCGGTCGCCTTCCAGCTCGTCCTGCTGCGCCGGATGGCCGACCACCACCCCGACCTGGTCGAGGACGCCCTGCGCACCTTGCAGGTCTCCCGTGCGGACCTGCGCGAGGCCAACCGCCGCTGGCAGGCGCGGATGCACGCCCCGCGGGCGCGCGGCGGCGTCCAGCCGTATCGTGCGCTGCTCGGCACCCCCGAGACCGTCACCGCCCGCCGGCTCGGCGACCTGACCTGCGAGGCCCTGACCTGGCCCGTTCCGCTGTGGCCCGATCTGCGGTTCGAGGTCCTCACCGGCGCCGGGGGCGCCGTCTTGAACGCGTGGCTCGTCCGGGCACCCGGCGCCACCGCCCCTGACCTGCGGACGACCGAGGATCTGCGGCCCTGGTCGTGCACCGTCGACGAGGTCGCCCGCGCCTTCGCCCCGGCCCGCCCGATGGAGGGCACCGCCCCCACCCGATGGCAGCTGGCCTGCACCGCCCCCGGACCCGACGGCAGGCCCCAGGACATCGTCGCGGAATTCACCTGGGGGCTGTACCAGCGGCTGACCGGCGCGGCCCCCGCCACACCGGCAGATGGCCGCGACCTCACTCCTTCGCCCTAACCGCCCCCTCCCCGTCCCCCGAGCGGACCTTTCCAGCAGGCGGGCGGCCGCGCACGACCGGAGGATGGCGCACGAGCGGTCCCTGCGAACGGGCCGCACGAGCGCTCCGTCCATACCGGCCCGTCGGGGAGGAATCATCCATGACCATCAGCCTCGCCCAATTGCGGCGGTGCTCGGCCGCCGTCGACCTCGGAGCGGCCCGGACCAGGGTGTATGTGAAGAACCAGGGGCTGGTCGTCGATGAGCCGACCGTCGCCGCCATCAACACCCGCACCGGGGCGCTGCTGGCGGTCGGTGCTCAGGCCGAGGTGATGGACGGGCGCACCCCCGACTACATCCGGGTGGTGCGCCCGGTCTCCAACGGCACCATCGTCGACATCGACATGGCCCAGCGGCTGCTGCGCACCCTGGTGGGCGACCGGATGCGCAAGACCTGGCGGCGCCGGCCGGCGATGCGGGCCGCGGTCTGCCTCGCGTACGGCAGCGAGCCGCTGGCCCAGCGGGCGGCCGTGGAGACGCTGACCGGGCTGGGTGCGCGGCGGGTGGAGCTGGTCGACACCCTGGTCGCCGCGGCGGTGGGCTCCGGGCTGCCGGTGGAGCAGCCCGAGGCCACCATGATCGTGGTGTGTGGTGCGGGAACCACGCAGGTCGCGGTGCTCTCCCTCGGTTCGATCGTGGCGGCGGAGACCGTGCCGGTGGGCGGCAACGCCATCGACCACGCGGTGATCCAGCATCTGCGGCTGCACCACGAGCTGATGCTGGCGGGCCAGGCGGTGCGCCCGCTGCAGATGATTCTCTCCGGCGGCGACGGTCTCACCCCCGGCTCCACCGAGGTGCACGGCCGGGATGTGGTCAGCGGGATGGCCCGCTCCGTCCACGTCGACACCGAACGGGTCCGCGACGCCATCACCACCCCGCTGACCGCGATCCTCGACGGCATCGGGGCCGTACTGCGGCGCTGCCCGCCGGATCTGGTGGCCGACCTCGGGGAGCGCGGCATCGTGCTCGCGGGCGGCAGCGCACTGATCCCCGGGCTGGAGCCGATGATCCATCAGGCCACGGCCATGCCGGTGCACACCGCGGACCGCCCCGACACCTGTGCCGTCATGGGCCTCGGCGCCATGATCGAGGGCAAGGTGCAGCCCCTGCACCTCGATCCGATGGATCCGTAACAGCGCGCCCGCCCGGCTCTCGTCGCACGGACGCCGGGCATCACGGCCAGCGGGCATCACGGCCGCCGGCGGGCCGCACTCCGGGCGCTACAGGCTCCGGGCGTTCCAGGCGACCATGGCGGGGCGGTCGTGCTCGGTCCCCAGGACGCCCACCGCCCCGGTCTCGAACGTGAACAGCCCGCCGGCGGTGGCCGGCAGCCCGAGCCTGCGGGCGGCCAGCACCCGCAGGAAGTGCGCATGCGCCACCAACGCCACATCCCCTTCGTCGGCGGCGAGCTGTGCCGCGATCCGCGCCAGCACCCGGTCGGCACGCGCCCCGACCTGCTCCGGTGACTCCCCGGGATGTCCGTCGGGCCCCTCGGTGACACCGTCGGAGAACAGATACCAGCCGGGCCGGCTGCGGTGGATCTCGGCGGTGGCGATGCCCTCATAGCCGCCGTAGTCCCATTCCCGCAGGTCGGCGTCGATCTGCGGGCGGGCGAGGCCCGCCAGCTCGGCGGTGCGCAGCGCCCGCTCCATCGGGCTGGCGTACACCTGCCCGATCTTCCGGTCCGACAGCAGCGGCCGCAGTGCGCGGGCCTGCTCCTCACCGTTGGCGGTCAGCGGCAGATCGGTCCAGCTGGTGTGCCTGCCGTCCCGACTCCACTCGGTCTCGCCGTGCCGGACCAGAAGGAGGTCGCTCACGAGCCCTGCGCCTGCTGCCCCTGCTCGGCCTGCGCCTGCTCGCCCTGCTGGTCCTCGGTGACCGACGCGCGGACCTCATCCATGTCCAGCGCGCGGGCCTGGCCGATGACGTCCTCCAGGGCCTCCTCGGGCAGCGCGCCCGGCTGGGCGAAGACCGCGATGTTCTCGCGGACGATCATCACGGTCGGGATGGACTGGATCTGGAGGGCCTGCGCCAGCTCGGGCTGGGCCTCGGTGTCGACCTTGGCGAAGACCAGGTCGTCGTGCGTCTCGGACGATCGCTCGAAGACCGGGCCGAACTGCTTGCACGGACCGCACCACTCGGCCCAGAAGTCGATGAGGACGAAATCGTTGCCGGAGACGATTTCGTCGAAGTTTTCCTTGGTGAGCTCGATGGTGCTCATGCGTGTTTCCCTGCTTCCGGTCTGTCGACGATTGCCAGTCGGTCTCCGGGTGCGGTAACGGGTGCAACCCCTGACGTATTCCGCACGCCGGACCGTCCCGCACCCCTGCCCACCGATCGCGTTCCTAGACATAGCAATTCGCGTGGGAATCCCCACGCCGCCCACCGGCCTCCACCACGGCCCCGAGCACACCCCCGCCCCCCTGGATTCCCCCTCCCGGTGCGCTCCGCGGCACGTCGCACGCACGGCTTCCCCGAAGCGCACCACGCCGCCTCTCAGCTCTTCGCCTTGGCGTAGCTGGTCGCCATACCGCCCGCGAAGTCGTACACGACGACCTGTTCGTCCCCCACGACCCAGGCATCGTGACCGGGCGAACAGACGAATACGTCGCCGGCGCCCACCTCGGACTCCGCGCCGTCATTCATCCTGATACGCATACGGCCTTGGACCATGAAGCAGTTGTGGTGAACCTCGCAGCTGTCGGTCCCGGCAATCGGCCCCACCGACTCCGACCAGCGCCAGCCGGGCTCGAAGGTGGCCACGGCGAAGTCCAGTCCGGTGAGGTGCAGGGCTTCGAGGTGACCCCGGGGAAAGTCGCGCCGTTCATCCGGCTTGTCGACCGTCTTGACTTCCATCATGAGGGCTTCCTCCATCCACCCCCCTGGTCATCCGTGCATCCCCCCTGGTCCTTCCATGGTGCGCCGCGACGGGGCACCCGGCCACCGCGTCCCGCCCGGGACGCGCCGGATTCCACCGGCCCGCCGGATCGGGCCGCCCCCGGATCCCACCGGTACAGGGATGTCCCCGGCAGACCCCGGCCCGGAGGAGCACGGCAACCCGAGCGACTCCCCGGGGCGCGGTGAACGTGCTCCTCGGCGGGCGGTTGCGGTGCCGGACAACCGGCGGCGGACGGCCCCCCGGCCGGGATGTCGCCGCGGAGGTGCCGTAGCGCGCAGTCACCTCCCCCGGCGGCTAGCATCACGAAAGGACCGCCAAGAACGGAGCATTCTTCTGTGCGTCATCTGCGCGTAGGCGTCGCCATCTTGACCATGGGAAACCGTCCCGCCGAGCTGCGGGCGCTGCTGGACTCGGTCGCCAAGCAGGACCTCCGGCCGGCACACATCGTGGTCATCGGAAACGGCTCGCCGCTCCCCCCGCTGCCGCACGGCGCCGTGGGCGTCGAGCTGAGCGACAACCTGGGCGTCTCCGGCGGCCGGAACGTCGCCCTGGACGAACTGCGCAAGCTCGGCGACCTCGACGTGGTGGTCGATCTGGACGACGACGGCCTGCTGATCAGCCCGGACGTCTTCAGCCGGCTGGCGGAACTGCACACCGGCGAGCCGGAGTTGGGGATCGTGAGCTTCCGGGTCGCCGACGAGCTGGGCCGCACCCAGCGCCGGCACGTCCCCCGTCTGCGCGTCGGCGACCCGGCGCGCGGCGGCCTCGTCACCACGTTCCTCGGCGGTGGACACTCCCTGTCCGTCCCGATGCTGGACAGAATCGGCGGCTGGCCCGACGAGTTCTTCTACGCGCACGAGGAAACCGACCTGGCCTGGCGGGCCTTGGACGACGGCTGGCACATCCGCTACGCACCGGAGCTGGTGCTCCAGCACCCCTACACCTCGCCCACCCGGCACGCCGTCTACCACCGCATGGTCGCCAGAAACCGCGTATGGCTGGCCAAGCGGCACCTTCCCGCGCTCCTGGTACCGCTCTACCTCGGCGTATGGGCCGCACTGACGGCCGTCCGCAGCCGCTCGGCCGCGGGCATGCGGGCCTGGGCAGCAGGTTTCGCCGAGGGAGTACGGACCCCGTGCGGCCGGCGGCGGCCGATGCACTGGCGCACGGTGTGGCGCATGACGAGGCTGGGCCGCCCCCCGGTCATCTGAGGAGCCCCTAAGGGGTCCCTCCCGGCTCCGTACGCAGATACGGGTCCGTCACCCCGCCCGGGCAGGCGAGCCGTTCGCGGTCCCATCCCGCACGCCGGGCGCCGGCCTGATACGCGCTTTCGTAGAAGCCGAGCACGGCGGCACGGGGATCGTCCGCGGCGCGGGCCTCGTCGTACGGCAGCACCGCCAAGTGGCTGCCGCCGCGGTCGACCCACTGCGCCGCCGCGGGCTCCAGCGGCTCCTCGGCCAGTTGCGCGGGCTCCGGAGCGGTATAGGAGTAGAACGCGGGCGCGCCGAAGGAGTCGTCCCCGAACCAGAACCCGAAGCTGATGACCTCGCGTGAGTACGCCTCCCGGGTCACCGGGTCGACCTGACCGGGCTGGTCGATGTGCCGGTCGGAGAACCGGGTGTGCGCGATGTCGAAGGTGTGCCAGAAGTGGTGCACCGGGCTGACCTTCCCCGAATAGCCCGCGGCGAACTCCTCCAGCACCGACGCCACCTGGCTGAGCACCCGCCAGTAGCGGTTGGCGTGCCCGGCATCGTAGGTCGCATGCTCGGTGTCCTCGGAGAACGGCCGGGCGGCGTCGGGCAGGTCGAACGGCCGCGGGATGTCGAGCTCCACCCGGACGCCCAGCGCGGCCAGCGCGTCCATGACCGCGTCGTGGAAGGACGCCACCGACCGGCCGACGAGCGGGAAGGAGAGCGTGCGGCCGTCCAGCGTCGCGACGACCATCCGGTGACCGACGAAGTCGAAGTCCATCGTGAAGATCGGGTTGCCGTCGAGCTGTCCCATCGGACGGGTGGTGATGCCGCGTCCGGTCAGATGGAACGGCACGTTCCACCAGTGATTGCGCCGGGCACCGGCGGCCAGCCGGACCTTCCCGACGATCTGCGCAAACCGATGGAGCGTCTCTTTGGTGTCCCGCCATTCGGCGAACGGGATCGGCGGAAACAGCTCCATCGTCATCACCTGCCCTTCCCGCCCAACACTCCTGACGGCCGGACGGGGCCTGGACGACCATGATGACCATGCCCCCGGACGGACGGCACGTCGTCGCACCCGAGAGGCCCAACAGCCTTCACACGGCACACCGGCGGGCCATGACCGGCACATACGCCGTGCTGAAGGCGCCCGGGAAAGGCGCCGCCGACCGTCATCACGGAACGTCCCACCGGACCGTGCTCCGGACATATCCCGTTTACACAGGTCAGGGCGCTTTTCGGTCCGTCGGAGCCCTGGGCTTTCCTGAACTTTCCCGGTCGTTCCGGCCCCTTCCGGGTCCCTGGGCCCCGTCCGGGCCCCTGGAAGACCCCCCAAGCCAGGCACCTGATCCGGTAGTAAGTCGCTGGGGCGCTTCCCAGCACACAACGGCGCTGATCACCGATGCGAGCAGAAGTCTCATGAACCCGCACGCAGCGGAGTGCCTTACCGGCGATAAGAGCTCAGCGCCCAGGCGGTGCCTGTTGGTGGTCACTCGTCGGAAAACGCGTGCGTGGCGCGTCGATAGGGCCGGGAGACCGCAGCCAGCCGCTGCGGGGGCCACAGGTCGTCCCGCTCATTCAGGCTCATTTCGCCTGAACGACGCAGCATCCAGATGACCTCGAACTGGAAGTGCAGCACCGCATCGCCGGCGACCCGGTCCAGTAGGCGGGACGCCAGCCGGATCATTTCGTCCTGCTGGTCGGAGTGCTCACTTGATCTGGCGAGTTCGAACATTACGGATACGTTCGGACTAAACCCCAGATCGGTGACCACAGGGTGCCGCGGATCCGATCTCTCTTCACCCACACGAAGCCACAGACCAGTCGTGGTCACCGCACCTTCGTCGAGTAGCAGTTCGGGGGTGACTGACGCGTCGAACAGATCAAGCGACCGGGCTACGTCGCACATTTGCCAGGCGACCTGCAACACGGTTTTCTCCGTCGCCGCCATGTCGAGACTGTAGGAAATTGACATGCGGATCATCCTCCTCGCAGGTTCTAGGGAAAGAGGTGCAATATGTTGCCTTCTTTATCGATGGCAATTACCTCTTTGAGCCCTGGGGTTGGCCAATCGTGCAACTGGGCGTTCATCTTGGACACGTCGACGGCACTGTCCCTCAAGTTCAGCACGACACGTTCCGTTTGCATTTTTACGACCTTCTTCTCCATCTCCCTGGCGATGTTTCGGGCGTTGCCACCGCTGGGCGAATAGCAGTCGAAGACCTTGTCATTAATTTTATAGTCTGGGTTCCTGCTGCCGGGCACTTGAGGTGAATGCTCGACGTCGTAGCCATGCTGGGCCAACCTGTCGGCCGCCTCGTTCTGACGGCTCAGCGCACGGTGGGTCTCAGGGTCTGCCTTCTTGGATATGGACTCCGGATTTCCCTGCGCCTTGGCATTTGGGTCGGGGTCTCGCTTAGGCAGGGTGTGACCGGGTTCGTTGGGTTCTCCCTTACTTCCGCCTCCGCCCCCTCCCTCATTGGAGCTCATCTCCACGCGGTCGGGGCCCGCCGCGTCCTTCATGATGTTGCTCGCCCCGACACCGGCCATACCGAGGCCGCTGCTGATCGCAGCGGCCGATACCGCGGCGGCCGGTATACCCAGAGCCGCACCGGCCCCGGTGGCATCGAGAGCGATGCCGGCCACCTCCCCGCCCGCGCCAACGGTCGCCAGCCCGGCGCCAAGGAGCATCGACCCGACCGAACCTGGGTCCTGCAGCATGGCATTGCCTACCGACGCGAGGTCGGTCAGGACGGTTTCCCCGGCGTCTGCGAGGAAGTCTCCTGCATCCGAGAGGAAAGAACCGATGTCGTCACCGAGTTCGGACCAGAAACCGGGCTCCGGAGGTGCCAGGTCACGCGCCTGCCCGACGATGTTGGCGGCCTTCTGGCCGGCGGTGTCCCACTGGCTGTAGGCGTTGTCCAGCTTCTCTTTTGCGGCCTCGTGATGCGACTCGCCGGAGTCCCACAGCCTAAGGGCGCTGTCCGCTTCGCTCTGAGCCCAGGTCAGCGTTGCTATGTATGAGTCCAGGGCCTTCGCGGCGTCATGGAACGCGTCGCCGGCGCGCAGCCACTTGCTCGGCTGGCCGTGGTAGGCATTGCGGAACGCCTCGGCAGCATCACCGCTCCATCCGTCGCTGGTGTCGATGCGCTTGAGGCCCTCACCGGCGCGATGAAGAAGGTCACCGTACGCCTTCAGTGCCGCCTGCGTGTGACGCAACGAGGGTGCGTTACCGGGAATAAGTGCTTTGGCGCCGCCACCCTGTCCGAGTTCCGTCACCGCCGCTTCACCGCCGGATCGTTGTTTCCGTGCAGAATTCCGTGGAATTGCTTGTGGGTGTGCTCCTCGACCCTGTGGTAGGCATTCACGTTTGCCGTCAACCGAGTGGCGATTTCCTGCCCGTCCTTTGCGAGGTTGTCGACGCCGCGCTGCCAGCGGTCAAGGAAATCGGACAACGTGCTAGCCAGCGACTCGTGTCCGACTTCAGACTCGCTGTGCGGAATGTTGCTTACCTTCTGCACGCTGATTTCGTCGAGCGTGCCATTTACCCCCGCGGCGGCTTTCTCCAATGCTTCAAGGTCGACTCGGTAATGATCAGCCATCTCTGAACCCCCCGCTCAGATCGCCGCTGCCCAGACATTAAACGATCCAAGCCTGCCAAAGGCCCTGATTCGGTTTGACTGCTCTGCACCGTTATGGGGAGAACGCGGACACACCTTGACATGATCATGGATGGTGATTGATTCACTCTTTGCGGATATTTTGCAAGCGGGAATCATCTTTCATCGCGCCACGGTGGATTGCAGACCCGCGAGCTGCTGCTTCCCCCCTCCTCGGCGTTCCCTGGAGGGACGGCTGTTCTGGTCTTTGTTCCAGGACACGGGCAGGTAGGCAGTGTGGCGTGCGAAGGCGCCGACGGGGTGAGGCGCGGTGCTCATGGGCAGGCGTTCCGGGCGGGGGCAGCCCCGGCGATGCGTCGGGGCTGCCCCGGCGGTCATGGCTTGTTAGAGGCCGGCGAGGCGTTCGGCTCGGGCTTGTCGTGCGACGGCGAGTAGTTCTCGGGGGTCTTCGCGGTCGATGGTTGCGAGGTGGATGCCGGTGGCCAGCTCGTAGTCGGGGTCGGTAGCGATGGCCTGGCGGAAGGCGAGCCGGGCGGGGATGAGATCGTTTTGGCGCCGGGCGACGAACCCCAGCAGGGTGAGAATCGGGACCGCCTCTTGGGTGAAGGGCGCGGCGCAGTGGCGAGCGAGGTAGGACCATAGGCGTCGGGCGTGGGGCAGGTCATGGTCTTCGGCGAAGGCCATGCCGCCTTCCACGGCTCCGTCGTCTTGGAGGCCCACTATGAGGCGCGCGGTTAGCGCGTGGCCGAGTTCGGTTGCGTCGTCGTGGAATCGGCGCATCGCGGTTTCGATGTGGACGTGTGTGGTGTCGAGCGCGGCGTCCTGCCCCAGTTGTGGTGGAAGTTGAAGGCCATGGATTCGAGGGCCTTGAGGAAGAGACGGTCGGCTGTGGGCTGGAACTCCTTGAGGATGTCGCGGGTGCGGGGGCCGGGGGTACGGCCGATGCGGGCCATCTGGGCGGCGATGCTGGTGGGGTCGTCTGCTGAGGTCAGTGGTTCGCCTTCGCAGCAGCCTTCGATGGGGCACTCGAATGCCCACCAGCGGTTCTCGACGAGTCCGATCGTCTGGAGGACGGTGCCGCGGTGCTCGTGCAGTGCGTCGGTGAGCCAGTCGGCGAGCGGTTCCAGAAGTACGGCCGTGTCCCAGGGGGTCTGGCCGGGGCGCGGCTCGCGGCACAGGTAAATGAGGACGCCCTGTTCAGAGTTGCGCCCGAGGCTGTGGGCGCAGTGGATGAATTTGCACACGGCGGTCTTTGTGGCCTGCTGCCATTCGGCGGGGTCTTCGGGCAGGGGGCACGTCATGGTTGCGCCGTCGTGGAAGTTGGGGCCCGGAGCTGTGGAAGGCGATGCTGTCGTCGGGGTAGTGGCCCAGGAGGTACGGCAGGATCTCGGCCAGGTTGGGCAGGCTGGTGACCTGGATCGTCTTTTCGGGTGTGGTCACCTCTTGGTTCCCTCCTTCTTCGGGGTGGTGCGGGTCTCGTTCGCCGGAGGGTGTTTGGCCTTCGGCTCGTCTTTGGGCTTCGGCTCTGGGCGGGGCAGGTGCTTCGGTTTGGTCGTGAGTGCGGGTAGCAACTGGTCACGGAGTACGGAGGCGAGGGCTGCGGAGAGGTCGGCCGTGTGCCGGGTGGCGAGGGTGGCGTGCCAGGAACGGCCGGGTTGAAGGCGGGCGTCGTTGTGATCCTGGGCTTCGGCCTTTTCCTTTTCGGTGCCTGTTGGGATCGGCGGCAGGTCGGGGCCTGTGGTCGCCTGTCTCCCCCGCGCCAACTTGAAACCGACTGCACAGCAGTGTCCGACAGCCGCCGCAAGATGAAGAACGATCACGCCAGACACGTACGGACACGTGCGGACAACCACGACTGGCCTGGCGCCAGTCACGACCAGGGGGTCGGATGTACTCGCCGATCTTCTACCGGCGATGCCAGTGCAAGGGGCCGCTCACCGACAAGAAGGGCAACCCTGTACTGAACGACGACGGGACACCGAAGATCGGGGACATCGGGCTGACGTGCCCGAAGCTGGGCGTAAGGGCCACGGAACGTGGTACTTCGCCCTGGAGCTGGAGCGCGGAGAAAACGGCAAGCGCCGCCGCCCCAAGCGCGGCGGCTTCCCCACCAAGGACAAAGCCGAAGAGGCAGCCGAGAAGCTCTACAAGGAAGCGTCGGCCGGCGGCGATGTCTTGTCCAACGAGACCATGGCCGACTATCTGCGGCGCTGGATCAAGGCAAAGAAGTCCCTCGCCCGCACTACCCGGCACGGCTACCAGGAGCACATCGAGAACTACCTGCTCCCTCACCTGGGCCACACCAAGCGCCGCGACCTACGCGTACGCCACCTCGACCGCATGTACGAGGCCGTCGAGAAAGAGAACGCCGAGCGGGTCCTTCACCGCCTGCGCGTCGGGGAACTGACCCAGGCCCGCGACGCCGCCCACACAGCCTGGGTCCGAGCGGCAGGAAAGAAGGAGGAGCGCCGCCGCACCCGCCGCTGCTACCTCGACGCCAACAAGGCACTGCGCAACGGACGCCAAGGGTTGCGGAAGGTCACCAGCCCCGCAACCATGCACCGCATCAACGACTCCCTCAGCTCCGCCACCGCCTGGGAGATGAAGCGGGAGGAGGCGTTCAGCAAGAACTGGGCCCAGCTCGTCGAGCTGCCAGCCGTCACCAGGCCCAAGCCACTCGTATGGACCCCTGAGCGCGTCGAGCACTGGAAGCAGACCGGCGAGAAGCCCAGCCCCGTCATGGTCTGGACACCCGAGCAAACCGGCGCCTTCCTGGACTTCGCGCGGGACGACTGGCTGTACGCCCTGTGGCACTCCTTCATCTTCCTCGGCCCCCGGCGCGGCGAGATGTGCGCCCTGCCGTGGCCGGAAGTCAGCCTCTCCGCTCTGTGGCTCCGGATATCGGCCCAGATCGTCGAGGTCGCCTACCGGTTGTACGGCGAAGCCCCAAGGCCGACAGCGTCCGCACCCTCAACCTGAGCCAGGAGTCCGACGAGGTTCTAGCACAGTGGCGCGCGAAGCAGAACCAAGGGCGCGAGGAGTGGTCGGCGTCGAAGCCTGGGTCGAATCAGACCGGGTCTTCACCCACGAGAACGGTGAGCCACTCCATCCGGATTGGTTAAGCCGACGCTTCAAGCGCCTGGTTGAGCTGTCTGGCCTACTCCCGGTCCGTCTCCATGATCTCCGGCACATCTCGGCCAGCCTGTCGCTGCTCGAAGGCAACGACAGCAAGGTGGTCCAGGAGCGGCTTGGCCACAGCTCGCGCCAGATCGCCTCGGACACCTACACCAGCGTCCTGCCGCAACTCGCACGCCGCGAAGCCGAGTCCATCACGTCCGCTATACCCCGTCAGGTGTCCTACGACGTCCGCCAATCGCTAGACATCCCCTCCGATGCGTTCCGCGACGACGTCGCCGTCATCTACGCCCACGGCACCCACTACAGCGGCAGCCATTGAGCCATCGGCGCCCAGACCCGACACGACGGGGACCTCCTTGGCGAGATCAGGACGACTGGTCGAGGCCCGGAGCACGCAGCCCATGCCGCGACGAAGTGGATTCGGAACCACTGCGAGAGCGCCGGCTTCAAGGTCTTCCGGGTGGACAACCTCCACGAGCAGTACCCGGAGGACCAGCGGCCTCACTTCACGCTGGTGCGCTTCTTTATCGACCGCGCAGCAAGTCCAGGCCTCGAAGGATGGGCCCCCAGCCGCCCACCTCAGACGGCGCCGCGGGGCAGCAACAAGATCAAGAACCACGACGGGACGCCACGTAGGGGCCCTTGAGTGCCGGCCCGGCGCCCTCCGGCCCCTGTAGGGCCCCTGGGCCTTGGCCTGAACGGATGAACGGGGGCCACCGCACTGTGGCGGTGGCCCCCGTTCTCACGCTTCCCCAGGTAGAAAGGATCTTCGCCCTGGGCGCTGCGGTGGGGCGGGTGGGACTCGAACCCACGGCCGACGGATTATGAGTCCGCTGCTCTAACCGGCTGAGCTACCGCCCCCCACGGCGCGTCGCGCACATTTGTGCGCGCCGTCTGCCGCAGCATAGCCGCTCATACGATCTGTTGCCCGTGAGGGCTGCCGTCGCGCGACCACGCACGCCCAAGAGGACTTCGATCACCGGGGGTTCGGTTCCACGGCACAAGAAAAAGGACCCCTTCCGGGGTCCTCTTCTCTCTGCTCCCCCGACTGGACTCGAACCAGTAACCCTCCGGTTAACAGCCGAATGCTCTGCCAATTGAGCTACAGGGGACCGAGCTCCCCCGACTGGACTCGAACCAGTAACCTGCCGGTTAACAGCCGGCTGCTCTGCCAATTGAGCTACAGGGGATTGCTCTGTGTGCCTCGAATGCGTCGCTGTCCGGGGTTCCGGACGGCGCGCGTTCGCTGCGACACATACATTAGCGCAAGCAGGGGGGTGCTCCGCCAATCGGTATCGCCTCAGGTCACCTCGGGTGATCTCCGGCCCCGGAGGGTAGGCGCGCGGCACAGCCCGGCACTCCGGTGCGTACCGGCACCGGAGGGGTCCGACGAGAGGAAAGGTGGAGCAATGCGCTACCGGCTCACGTTCATCGCGGGACTGGCCACGGGGTATGTGCTCGGCGCACGGGCCGGTCGGGAACGGTACGAGCAGCTCCGCAAGGCCGCCCAGCGGATCACCCAGAATCCGGCGGTACGGAACACCGCGGAGTCCGCCGCGCTGACCGGGCGCGAGGCCGCGTCGAAGGCGTTCGGAACGGTGTCGGCGAAGGTCGGCGACCGGCTGCCCAGCTCCGTCAGCGACCGGGTCCGCTCATTGCGCGAACAGCGCTCCGCGGATGAGGACGACTGGGGCACCAGTAATACCTGAGCCGGAGCCCCCCGGGGCAAGCCCTGACGCTGCCCCTATGCGTCGTATGGGGCATCATCTGAGTCCATGGGGATAGTCGCCGGATTGGACAGTTCGTCCGAGAGCACACGGATCGTCGTCTGCGATGCGGACACGGGTGCCGTCATCAGGCAGGGGTATGCGCCGCACCCCGTCGAGAAGGGGCCCGAGGCCGATCCGCAGGCGTGGCTGATGTCACTCGGCGAGGCGGCGGGCCGTGGACTTCTCGAAGGCGTGCAGGCGATCGGCGTATCCGCGCAGCCGCACGGTCTGGTCCCGCTGG
Source organism: Streptomyces sp. NPDC054786 (assembly GCF_053611685.1). Taxonomy (NCBI): domain Bacteria; kingdom Bacillati; phylum Actinomycetota; class Actinomycetes; order Kitasatosporales; family Streptomycetaceae; genus Streptomyces; species Streptomyces sp. NPDC054786. The sequence goes on from NZ_JBSHAW010000006.1 coordinate 142,967, forward strand.
ACGTCGAGGGCAACCTCGTACGCCCCGCACTGGTGGGCAATGACAAGCGGGCGCAGAGCGCGGCCGCGGAGCTGATCGACGCGCTGGGCGGGCGCACCGCGTGGGCGCAGGCCGTCGGCGCGGTGCCGCAGGCGACGCATGCGGTGACGAAGATGCGCTGGCTGGCGCGTACGGAGCCGGCGCATGCGGCCCGGATCGTGGAGATCATGCAGCCGCACGACTGGCTGGCGTGGCAGCTGCTGGGGCGTCCCGCGCGGCGGACGACGGACCGCGGCGGGGCCTCGGCGACGGGCTTCTGGTCGGCGGCGACCGAGTCGTACCGGCCGGACCTGGTGGAGCTGGCGCTGGGCCATCAGGTGCGGCTGCCGGAGGTACTGAGCCCCTCGGGGACGGCCGGGTTCACCCCTGAGGGGTTGCTGATCTCCGCCGGTACGGGCGAGACGATGGCCGCCGCCTTCGGGCTCGGGGTCGGCGAGGGGGACGCCGTGGTGTCGCTGGGCGCCTCGGGGTCGGTGTTCGGTATCCACCATGAGGCGCTGGCGGACCCGACCGGCACGATCACCTCGTTCGCCGACGCGACCGGCCGGTATCTGCCGGTGGTGCACACCAGCAATGCCGTGCGGGTGCTGCGCGGTGCGGCGGAGCTGCTGGGGACGGATCTGGAGGGCCTGTCCGCGCTGGCGATGAAGTCGTCGCCCGGTGCGTACGGCATGGTGCTGCTGCCGTATCTGGAGGGCGAGCGGACGCCGCATCTGCCGCATACCGCCGGGTCGTTGCACGGGATGCGGCGGGAGAGCATGAAGCCGGAGCACATGGCGCGGGCGGCCGTGGAGGGCATGCTCTGCGGGCTGGCGGATGCGCTGGACGTGCTGCGCGGGCGGGGCGTGGCGGTGCACCGGGTGTTCCTGCTGGGTGCGGCCGCGGAGCTGGGCGCCGTGCAGGCGGTGGCGCCGGGGCTGTTCGGGGTGCCGGTCGTGGTGCCGCAGCCGGCCGAGTATGCGGCGCTCGGCGCGGCGCGGCAGGCCGCCTGGGCGTGGGGGGTGGCGCACGGCACGCTCACCCCGGCCGCCGGCGCGGAGCACGGTGCGGGCGGCGGGGCCACCTGGGTCGATCCGCCGCAGTGGCCGGCCGCCGCGAGCCAGGTGTTCGAGCCGGGTGAGGAGCTGCCGGTCGGGCAGGCCGTGCGCCAGCAGTACACGACGGTGCGTGACGAGACCCATCCCGAGGCGTTCCAGCGGTCGGTGTGAGGCACCGGGGCGCGCGGAGCCCGGGGGCCCGGCGGCCTCAGTCGAGATAGCCGCGGAGCTGGTCGGCGAAGGCGTGGTCGCGGAGCTTGTTGAGGGTCTTGGACTCGATCTGCCGTATCCGTTCGCGGGTGACGCCGAAGATCCGGCCGATCTCCTCCAGCGTGCGGGGGCGGCCGTCGGCGAGGCCGTAGCGGAGCTGGACGACCTTGCGTTCGCGTTCGCCGAGCGTGGACAGCACCGCGTCGAGGTGCTCGCGGAGCAGCAGGAACGCGGCGGACTCGACGGGTGAGGCGGCGTCGCCGTCCTCGATGAGGTCGCCGAGGGCGACGTCCTCCTCCTCGCCGACGGGGGCGTGCAGCGAGACCGGTTCCTGGGCCAGCCGCAGCACCTCGCTGACCCGTTCCTCGGTCAGGTCGAGATGGGTGGCGACTTCCTCGGGCGTCGGTTCGTAGCCGCGTTCCTGGAGCATCCGGCGCTGGACCCGCACCACGCGGTTGATCAGCTCGACGACATGCACCGGGACGCGGATGGTCCGGGCCTGGTCGGCGAGGGCGCGGGACATCGCCTGGCGGATCCACCAGGTGGCGTAGGTGGAGAACTTGTAGCCGCGTGCGTAGTCGAACTTCTCGACGGCGCGGATCAGTCCGAGGTTCCCCTCCTGGACGAGGTCGAGCATGGTCAGCCCGCGGCCGACATAGCGCTTGGCGACGGAGACCACCAGGCGCAGGTTGGCCTCGATGAGGCGGCGCTTGGCCATCCGGCCCAGAACCACCAACTTGTCGAGGTCGAAGGCGAGTTGGGAGGAGAGGTCGGGGGTGTTGGTGAGCTTCTCCTCGGCGAAGAGACCGGCCTCGACTCGGCGGGCGAGCTCGACCTCCTCGGCGGCGGTGAGCAGCGCGATCCGGCCGATCTCGCGGAGGTACTGGCGGAAGAGATCGGAGGACGGGCTGCCCGCCTCGGGGCGCGGCACCGGCTCCGGGGCGATCTCCTCGACGATCATTTCTGCGGCGGGTGGTTCGGCCTGCTGCGGCACGGTGATCGGCTCCGGGGCCGGTTCGGTGTCCGGTTCCGCGGCCGGTTCGGTGACCGGCTCCACGGCGGGCGGCGCGTCGGCGAGGGTCTGGGTCTGCACGGGGGCGACCTCCAGGGTGATCGCTGCTGAGGCGGCAGAAAGGTCGGGCACGGTTGCGGCCGAGCCGCTGTCCGTCCCGTACGTCAAGCGCGGTTCCGCGGGGGATTCCGGCGCGGTGCGACCGGGCCCGCCGCGCTCCGAGAACTCAGGCACCGCTCCTCAGTGTGGAGTACGACACACCGCCGCCACGAGGGGCGTGCGACCACTTTTTGAGTCCGGTCCGTGACCGGACGGCTACCGCGGGGAGTGCCCGGGGGTGCTGGGGCATGTCCGCAAGGCCCCGCCGTCGGCCCGAAGGGACGGGCTCGCGGCGTCCGGGGCTGGGTCTGGTGCGCTGCACTCGCTCCGTGGGGAGTGCGTGCCGGGCGGGGCTTGGCGGACGCGCTCTACAGGGCGGCGTAGCCGCGTTCGCGCAGCGACTGGCCGTACTGCTGGAGGACCCAGAGTTCGTTCTGTACGGCGGCGAGGTGTTCGGGGTCGGCGCGGGGGCCGAGGCGCTGGAGGGTGCCGCGGATTTCGGTGACGCGCTGATTGACGGCGGCGAGGCGGACGGCGACCAACTGGACGCCGGCATAGGCGTCGTCGGGGTCGCGGCGGGTGTGCAGCGGTTCGACGGCGAGCTCGGTGACCATGGCGCGGACGGTGTCGTCGGGGGCGGCCTCGCGCACCCGGGGGACGTACGCACTGTCGTTGGCGCCGGCCGCGGTGCCGCCGGCGTCCTCGATGCACTGGCGGACCACGGCGTAGGGCGGGGCGGTGAACTCGTCGGCCCCGTAGGCGTCGAAGGCCGGGGAGACCAGGTCGGGGCGCTGCAGCGCGAGCTTGAGGAGCTCTCGCTCGACGCGGTGGGCGGGGCTGCGGAGATTGAGCGCCGGGCCGCGCGGACCGGGCGCGGGGCGGGCCTGCTCGGCGGCCGGGGGCCGGCCGCCACGCTGCTGACGGCCCTGTTCGGGGCCGCCGTCACGGCCGCGCTCACGGGCCCAGCGGGCGAGCTGGCTAACGCGGCGGACGACGAACTGGGTGTCCAGGATGCCGAGCATGCCGGCGAGCTGGACGGCGGATTCGTGCTGGATGGAGCTGTTCTTGATGTGGGCGACGATGGGGGCGGCCTCGTCGAGGGCGGCGGCGCGGCCGACGGTGGTGTCGAGGTTGTGCCGGGAGACGACATGGCGCAGCGCGAACTCGAAGAGCGGGGTGCGGGCCTCGACGAGATCGGCGACGGCCGCATCGCCCTGGGCGAGCCGCAGGTCGCAGGGGTCCATACCGCCGGGGGTGATGGCGATGGAGGTCTCGGCGGCGAACTTCTGGTCGTCCTCGAAGGCGCGCAGCGCGGCCTTCTGGCCTGCGGCGTCGCCGTCGAAGGTGAAGACGACCTCGGAGCCGGAGTTGTCCATCAGCAGTCGGCGGAGGATCTTGATGTGGCCCTCGCCGAAGGACGTACCGCAGGTGGCGATGGCGGTGGTGACACCGGACAGATGGCAGGCCATGACGTCCGTATAGCCCTCGACGACGACCGCGCGGTTGGTCTTGGCGATCTCCTTCTTGGCGAGGTCGATGCCGTAGAGCACCTGGGACTTGCGGTAGATGGGGGTTTCAGGGGTGTTGAGGTACTTGGGGCCGTTGTCGTCGTCGCGGAGCTTGCGGGCGCCGAAGCCGACGACCTCGCCGGCGATATCGCGGATCGGCCACATCAGGCGGCCACGGAAGCGGTCGATGGGGCCGCGGCGGCCCTCCTGGGAGAGGCCGGAGAGCACCAGCTCCTGGTCGCTGAAACCGCGGCCGCGCAGAAAGCGGGTGAGGTGGTCCCAGCCGGCCGGGCTGTAGCCGACGCCGAAGTGCTGGGCGGCGGCCTGGTCGAAGCCGCGCTCGGCGAGGAACTTCCGGGCGATCTCGGCCTCGGCACCGTCCAGCTGATCGACGTAGAACTGGGCCGCGACCTTGTGGGCCTCCACCAGGCGGGTGCGCTCGCCCTGCTGGCGGCCGGGGGTGTAGCCGCCCTCCTCGTAGCGCAGGGTGATGCCGGCCTGGGAGGCGAGCCGCTCGATGGTCTCGGCGAAGGAGAGGTGGTCGATCTTCATGATGAAGTCGACGGTGTCGCCGCCCTCCTGGCAGCCGAAGCAGTGGTAGAGGCTCTTGGCCGGGCTGACGTGGAAGGACGGGGACTTCTCGTCGTGGAAGGGGCACAGGCCCTTGAGGTTTCCGCCCCCGGCGTTGCGGAGCTGGAGGTACTCGGACACGACGGCGTCGATCGGGACCGCGTCCCGAACCGCCTTCACGTCGTCATCGTTGATCCTGCCTGCCACGCGTGAATTCTACGGCCGGGGTCGGACACTCCTGGCCGCGCCTCCGCGAGCGCCGACGACTCCCCCCACCCCCGAACCCACCCCCGCCCCCTCCCCCGAAGGGGGAGAGGGGGAGGGGGCGGGGGAGCAGCCGGGCAGAGGGAGCGGGCGAGCGGGGCGAGCAGCCGCACAGGACGAGCAGGCCGAGCAGCCGCACAAGCCGAGCAGGGCAACCAGCCGCACAAGCCGAGCAGGCCGAGCGGGGCGAGCAGCCGCACAGCACGAGCAGGCCGAGCAGGCGCAGCCACGGACGCGAACAGCCGCCGCACACAGGCGCCGGCCGGGCACAGTCACCCGGAAGGCTGTCGGTGCCCGTCAGCCCAGCAGCTCCAGAAAGCGCTCCACCCCCACGTTGCCTCCTGAGATGATCACGCCGACGCGGGGTGGGAGCGGGTCGATGCGCCCGGCGAGCAGGGCGGCCAGGGCGCTGGCGCCGCTGGGCTCGATGACGATCTTCAGCCGTTCGAAGGCCAGCTTCATGGCCGCGCGGATCTCGTCGTCGCTGACCAGGACGACCGAGTCGAGCAGGCGCCGGTTGACGGCGAAGGTCAGCTCGCCGGGGGTTTCGACGGCCTGGCCGTCGGCGATGGTGCGCGGGACGGGGACGGTCACGCGGTGGCCGGCGGCCAGTGAGCGCCGGGTGTCGTCGCCGGCCTCCGGCTCCACGCCGATCATCCGGATGCCGGGGACCAGGGCGGTGGCGGCGGTGGCGGCGCCGGCCATCAGCCCGCCCCCGCCGACCGGCACCAGCAACGCGTCGAGCGGGCCGGTCTCCTCGATCAGTTCCAGGGCGGTGGTGCCCTGGCCCGCGATGACGTGCGGGTGGTCGAACGGCGGGATCAGGGCGAGGCCGCGCTCCTCGGCGAGCCGCCGGCTGAGGGCGGTGCGGTCCTCGGTGTACCGGTCGTAGTAGATGATCTCGGCGCCGTATCCGGCGGTGGCGTCCTTCTTGGACTTCGGGGAGTCCTCGGGCATCACGATGACGGCATGGCTGCCCAGCTCCCTGGCGGCCAGTGCGACGGCCTGGGCGTGGTTGCCGGAGGAATGGGCGACGACCCCGCGGGCCAGCTCCTGCGGGGTCAGCCGGGAGAGGGCGTTGTAGGCGCCGCGGAACTTGAAGGCGCCGCCCCGCTGGAAGGTCTCGCACTTGAGGTGGACCTCGGCGCCGGCCAGTGCGTCGAGGGTGCGGGAGCGCAGCACGGGGGTGCGGTGTGCCACTCCCGCCAGCCGCCGGGCGGCGTCCCGGACGTCGTCGAGCGTGACGACCGGGACGTCGGTGCTGCCGGGGCCGGTGGAACCGATGGGGTTCTGCGTCATGCGCGCACGCTACGGGAGCAGTGAGGCCAGCGGAACCTCCGGATCCGCCAGCGCCCCGGGCTCCAACCGCGCCCCGCCCCGGATCAGTTGCTGGATGGATTCGGCGACGTCCCAGACGTTGACGTTCATCCCCGCGAGCAGCCGGCCGTCCGCGCCGAGCCAGAAGGCGATGAACTCCCGCTTGGCGACGTCGCCGCGGCAGACGACCTGCTCGTAGGAGCCGGGCGGGGCGTAGCCGGAGTACTCCATGCCGACGTCGTACTGGTCGGAGAAGAAGTACGGGATGCGGTCGTAGCTGATGTCCTGGCCGAGCATGGCGCGCGCGGCGGCCGGGCCGCCGTTGAGGGCGTTGGCCCAGTGCTCGACCCGCAGCCGGGTGTCCAGCAGCGGGTGGTCGGCGGCGGCGACATCGCCGGCGGCGTAGATGTACGGGTCGGAGGTGCGCAGCGCCGCGTCGACGGCCACGCCGCCGCCGGCCTCCGGGTCGGCGAGGTCCAGCCCGGCCTGTTCGGCGAGCGCGGTGCGCGGGGCGGCGCCGATCGCGGCGAGCACATCGTGGGCGAGGTGCTCCTCGCCGTCGTCGGTGCGCACCGCGAGCACCACGCCGTCCTGCCCGACGATCTCGGTGAAGCGGGCGCCGAAGTGGAAGCGGACGCCGTGTTCGCGGTGCAGATCGGTGAACAGGCCGCCGAGTTCGGGTCCCAGGATGCCGTGCAGCGGTGTCGGCGCGGCCTCGACGACGGTCACCTCGGCGCCGTAGGAGCGGGCCGCGGCGGCGACCTCGAGGCCGATCCAGCCGGCGCCGGCGATGACGAGGTGTCCGTTGTCGCGGCCGAGCGAGGCCAGTACGCCGCGCAGCCGTTCGGCGTGGGCCAGGCGGCGCAGGTGGTGCACGCCGGCCAGTCCGGTGCCGGGGATGTCCAGGCGGCGCGGCTCGGCGCCGGTCGCCAGCAGCAGCTTGTCGTAGGCGATCAGGGTGCCGTCGCCGAGGCGTACGGTCCTGGCCTCGGGGTCGAGGCGGACGGCGGGCTGGCCCAGGTGGAGCTCGATCTGTGCCTGGGCGTACCAGGCGGGTTCATGGACGAAAACGCTGTCGCGCTCTTCCTTCCCGAGCAGGAACCCCTTGGAGAGCGGGGGACGCTCGTACGGGTGGTCGCGCTCGTCACAGATGAGGATCACCCGGCCGGTGAACCCTTCCGCGCGGAGAGTCTCCGCGGCCTTTGCGCCGGCCAGGCCACCCCCGACGATGACGAACGTCTGGTGTGCGTCGACCACTTGCTTCCTCCTCGTTGCGGTGCCGTACGTCCGCGTCCGCGTCCGTAAACGCCCCCCGATGTGCCCCCGGTCTGCTCTCCCCCGTTGATGCCGTTGCCGCCGTCGGGGTTCCCGTCCGCTGGTGACCGGGGTCTCCCGTGCGCTGTGGTCAGGGTTCTCTGTTCACTGATGTCAGGGTGCTCCGTTCGAAAACGGCCGGGTTCGAGCGTCCCGCACGGAGCGTGAGGGGGGAAGAGGGACTCCCCCTAGGGTTACCCGCGGTTGCCCGTGGTGTGACCAGGGTTTCGGGTGAGACGGGCGTGCAGAGAGCGGGCCGAGGTGTCGGTCAGGGCCGCGATCTGGTCGATGACGGCGCGCATCCGCGCGGTGTCGTCGGGGGCCGTGTCGAACAGTGAACGGAACTGCGGGTCAAGGCCGTCGGGGGCGCGGGCGAGCAGTGCCTCGGCCAGTTCGGCGATGACGACGCGCTGGTCGGCACGGAGCGCTTCCTGGTCGGGGCGCTGCATGACGTACCGGTCGGCGACGGCTTTCAAAACGGCGCATTCCAGCCGCGTTTCGGCCGGAACCACCAGCTCGGCTCCGTAGCGGGTGAGCCGCCCGCTCCCCCACCGGGCCCGGGTCGCGGCCTCGGCCGCGAGACAGAAACGGCCGATCAGCTGGCTGGTGGCGTCCTTCAGGCGGGCCTGGGCGAGCGCGGAGCCGTCGTAGCCGTGCGGCCACCACTCCTGGTCCAGGAGGCGGTCCAGCGCCGCGGTCAGCTCCTCGGATCCGGCGCCGGGCGCATAGCGCTCACCGGCGACCGCGAAGATCTCGGCGCGTTCGGCGTCGGCGAGCAGGAGGTTGGGGTCGAGGTGTCCGGCGTGCAGCCCGTCCTCGACGTCGTGCACCGAGTACGCCACATCGTCGGACCAGTCCATGACCTGCGCCTCGAAGCTCCGCGCCCCGTCGGGCGTGTCCTGCCGGAACCAGTCGAAGACCGGCAGGTCGTCCTCGTAGACCCCGAACTTCGGGGACACCGGGTCGGTGGGGTGCGCGCCGCGCGGCCAGGGGTACTTGGTGGCCGCGTCGAGGGCGGCGCGGCTGAGGTTCAGTCCGACGCTGACCGTCGAGCCGTCCGGGGCGGGCACGAACCGCTTGGGCTCCAGACGGGCCAGCAGCCGCAGCGACTGGGCGTTGCCCTCGAAGCCGCCGCAGGGCACGGCGACTTCGTTGAGCGTCTGCTCGCCGTTGTGCCCGAAGGGCGGATGGCCGAGATCGTGCGCCAGACAGGCGGTCTCGACCAGGTCCGGGTCACAGCCGAGGGCCGCGCCGAGCTCCCGGCCGACCTGGGCGCACTCCAGGGAGTGGGTCAGGCGGGTGCGCGGGCTGGCGTCCCATGCGGGGGTGAGTGCGCCAGGGGTGACGACCTGGGTCTTGCCGGCCAGCCGGCGCAGCGCGGCCGAGTGCAGCACCCGGGCTCGGTCGCGCTGGAAGGCGGTGCGTCCCGGCCGTTTGTCGGGCTCGGGGACCCAGCGCTCGGTATCGGCCGTGGTGTAGCCGGGGATGGTCGGTGGTGTGCCCGTCATACAGCGACGGTAGCCGCCCTGGTGCTCTCGGGGTCGGATCCGGTACGCGCAAGGAGCGCCTGGTCGTAGCGGTGCAGTACGAGACGGGCCAGCGCGGGGTGGTCGCCCAGGGGCGCGGCGGCGGGCCCGGGGGCGGCGGCCGCGCACTGGGCGGCGAAGCGTCCGGGGGCGGTGAAGCAGCCGGCGACCGCGATCCGGTCGTGTCCACGGGCGGTCAGCGCACGGACCGCGTCGGCGACGGTGGGGGCGGCGGAAGAGGCGTAGGCGGGCAGGACGGGGGTGCCGCCGAGCCGGGCCGAGAGCAGCTGTGCGATGCGCTCGGTGTCCTGGGCGGACCGCGGGGCCCGGGAGCCGGCGGCGGCCAGGACCACGGCGGTGCGCGGGGAGCGGTCCCCGGGGAATCCGGCCTCCAGCAGACGGTCGTGCAGCGCCTCCGCGAGGAGGGTGTGCGGCCCGAGGGGTGCGGCGACCCGGCCCGTCAGGTGGGGTGCGGCCGTCAGCGCGGCGGGCAGGTCGTGGGTGACGTGATGGCCGCAGCCGAAGAGCAGCGGGACGAGGACGGCCGCACCGTGCAGCTCCGCGAGGGTGTCGGCGAGCAGCGGACGGTTCAGCTCGATGTGCCCGAGCCGTACGGGCAGACCGGGGCGCAGCGCCCGGACCCGGTCGAGCAGCGCCCGGACGGCGGGCAGGGCGCGGGGGTCGCGGCTGCCGTGGGCCACCGCGACGAGGGTGGGGGCGGGCGGTGCCGGGTGGCGGAAGCCGTGCAGCCGGACCCGGCTGAGCCTCCTGCTGAGCTGTGCGCTGATCTCGGCGGCGAGATCGCCTGTGCCGAGGGGGGCGGGGGACGCGGAGGGCAGGTGCGGTATCGGCGCCGTCATGGCGTGAGCGTGCCAGCCGGGCGTTGCGGTGCCGTTACCCCGCGGCGAACTTCGTGTTCCCTCCGGCTGCCACCGACAGTCGGCGCGGGGAAAGGACGGGCGGCAGGGGACCTCGCACGCCCTGCCGCCCGCTCCCGGCTACCCCTGGTGCGCGTCGACTTCCTTCAGGTACTCCGCGCGGGCCGCCTCATCGAGGAACGAGGCGTGGAAGGAGTTGCGGGCGAGGGTGCGCAGGGTCTCCCCGTCGAGGCCGAGGGCATCGCGTACGGCGGTGAAGTTGTCGTCCGCGTAGCCGCCGAAGTAGGCGGGGTCGTCGGAGTTGACGGTCACCAGCAGCCCGGCGTCCAGCATCGCGGGCAGCGGATGGTCGGCGAGGTCGTCGATGACCCGCAGCCGGACGTTGGACAGCGGGCAGACCGTGAGCGGCACCTGGTCGGCCACCAGGCGGGCCACCAGCCGCTCGTCCTCCAGGGAGCGCACACCGTGGTCGATCCGGTCCACGCCGAGGATGTCCAGGGCTTCCCACACATAGGCCGGGGGCCCCTCCTCCCCCGCGTGCGCCACGCACTTGAGCCCGGCCTCCCGTGCCAGCGCGAAGACCTCCCTGAACTTCGACGGCGGGTGCCCGACCTCGGCCGAGTCCAGGCCGACGGCGGTGATCCGGTCCAGGTACGGGCGGGCCGCCTCGAAGGTCGCCAGGGCGGATTGGGCGCTCTCGTCGCGCAGGAAGCACATGATCAGGCGGGTGGTGATGCCGTAGGTCTCCCGGGCGCTGTCCAGCGCGCGGGCCAGGCCGTTGATGACCGTGCCGATCGGGACGCCGCGCCCGGTGTGCGCCTGCGGGTCGAAGAAGATCTCGGCGTGCCGTACGCCCTGTTCCTTGGCGCGGGCGAGATAGGCGTGGGCGAGGTCGGCGAAGTCGTCCTCGGTGCACAGCACGGCCATCAGCGCGTAGTAGAGGTTCAGGAAGGACTGCAGATCGGCGAAGGAGTAGGCGCGGCGCAGCTCGTCCTCGGTGGAGTACGGCAGCGCGACGCCGTTGCGCTCGGCGAGCGCGAAGGCCAGCTCGGGCTCCAGGGTGCCCTCGATGTGCAGATGCAGCTCCGCCTTGGGCAGCGGCGCGGGGGCGGTTGCGGCGGAGGGGGAGGACGGGGAGGAAGCCACGCGGGTCACACCTGTTCTGCGGTACGGAAAGGGGCCTCGGTCAGCGAGGAGTCGTCCAGGTTATCCGGGGTGGGGCCCGGTGCCGCGGCGGCGCCCGGGGCGGTCGCCCGCCGGTCTCGTTCCGCGGCGGCGAGGGCCCGCCGCGCGCCGGTTTCGCCCGACCGCGGCGCCGTTCAGCCGGCCGCCGTCCTCGATGCCGTCCAGTTGCCGCTCTCGATGGGGGTGCCGGTGGCGTGCAGCCGGGCGGCGAGGCGCTCGGCCGCGAGGTAGACCCAGGCACGTACGGTCCGGCCGTCCGCGCACACGGCCTCGGTGCTCACGCGCTCGTAGAGGTTCTCCGGGTCGCCGGGGGCGTAGTCCTCCAGCCGGTCCAGGACGGCGCACACCTCGTCGTAGTCGGCGTCGCGGGGCAGGACGAGGGCACCGTGGACCACCGCACCGGCGGGTCCGGCCGTCGCGTACGGGTATCCGGGGCCGTCGTACAGCAGCGCGCCACCGATGTGCGCCGGTTCCTCGGCCGCGGTCCGGCCGCGCAGGGCCCAGGCGTGGTTGGCCTCGCCGGGGCGCAGCGTTCCGTAGACGAAGAACGGCAGCCGCTCGGGCTCGGTGGTCATGGCGCTGCTTCCTCTCCGGGACAGGGTGCTCCCACTGCCACGATGCCAGGCCGCCGGTGCAACCATCACGGCGCGGTGGGCGTCGCAACCAGCGAGATCGATCACGACATACGTGATCGGGGACGGGGGCACGGGATGCGAGCGCAGGGGCCGGGGCCGGTTCGGCGCATACGGAACGGGGTGCGCCGGATACGGCTGCCGCGGACCCGGCGTGGCCGGCGCCGCGCCTATCAGGTCGTCGTGGCCCTGACGGTGCTGGCGCTGGCGCCCGCGACCTGGATGAACGCGACGGCGGGCCCCCGGGTGCGCAGTGTCGCGGACGTGCCCGCCGCGCCCGTCGCCATCGTGTTCGGTGCGGGCCTGTGGAACGGCGCGCCGTCGCCGTACCTCGCCCACCGGCTGGACGCGGCCGCCGCACTGTACGACCGGGGCACGGTCCACGCGGTCCTGGTCACCGGCGACAACAGCCGGCACGACTACGACGAGCCGGATGCGATGCGCGCCTATCTGGTGCGGCACGGCGTCCCGGCCCGCAAGGTCGTCAGCGACTATGCGGGCTTCGACACCTGGGATTCCTGCAGCCGTGCGCACCGGATCTTCGGCGTGGACCGGGCGGTGCTGGTCAGCCAGGGCTTCCACATCCGGCGCGCGCTGGCGCTGTGTGCGGCGGCCGGTGTCGATTCGTACGGCGTCGGGGTGGCCGCGAAGCACGATGTCACCTGGGCGTACGGCGGTGTCCGGGAGGTCTTCGCGGCCGGGAAGGCGGCGGTGGACGCGCTGCTGCGGCCCGATCCGCACTTCCTCGGGCCGCACGAGAAGGGGGTGACGGAGGCGCTGCGGTAGCGCCTCCGCCCCCTCGGATCAGGCCTGTGACGCACGGGAGTAGAGGTCGAGGACCTTCGCCCCGAAGTACGGGCTGTAGGAGATGCGGTCGTTGTCCGGCCCCTTGGGGCCACCGCCGTTGAGGCCGCCGATCAGACCGATGACCCGGCCGGTCCCGCTCTCCTCGTCGAAGTCGGTCAGCCAGGGGCTGCCGGAGGTGCCGCCGTAGAACCCGCCGCACTCCATGCGCAGTTCATGGCTGCCGGACAGCCGGCTGGTGCGGGTGGCGCAGCGTACGGCCCGGTCCTGGGGGTCGTGACGGACGTCCGGGTAGCCGACGACGGTGACGTCATTGGTGTAACCGGGCGTCGGGGAGAGGGTGTTGCCGCCGGTGACCTCCTCGAGGGGGCGGCCGTCCTCGCCGGGGGCGACGGTGGCGAAGGCGAAGTCGAGGTCCGCCCCGGCGCCGGTGGTGCCACGGCCGGGGTAGGCGAAGGTGTCGTCGATCGCCCAGACCCCGTAGGGCTGGTGGGCCGCGCCGGAACGATACTGCGGGACAAAAGCGGCCCGGGTTCCCGGGTTGCAGTGCCCGGCGGTGAGGATCAGATTGCCGTGCGGGCTGTGCACCACGCTGGCGGTGCAGTGGTGCGCCCGGGCGTCCCCGTCGACGGAGAACAGCACGCCGACGGACCGGATGCCGTCGAAGTGCCGTGCGGTGGCGGCGGATCGGGCCGCGGGGGCGGCGGCCCGGGTCCGGGGGCCGGGCGCGGCGGTGGGTGCGGTGGTGTCGCGCCCGGCCGACGGTGCGGCGGGGGCGGCCGGGGCGTCGCGCCCGGCGGGTGCGGCGGCCGCCATCCGGTCGGCCGTCCAGTAGGCGGCGGCGTCCCGGCTGGTCCAGGTGGCGCCGGGAGCGGGGGTGGGCTTGCCGGTGCTCGGTGCCTCCCCCCGCCCGCCGTCGACCGCGTGGCTGACGGGTGCGGTGGCCAGGCACATCGCCATGCCGAGGACGGCCGTCGTGGTCCTCCTCCATCGCCGCCGGCCGGGCCGGTCCTGCTCGACTCGCGTCATTCCGTCGCGGCCGGTGTTCTCTCGCTGCACGTCAGCTCGTCTCCTTCGCGACCCAGGACAGATAGCCGGCGCCACCGCGGGTGACCGGCGTGGCGATGATCTCGGGGGTGTCGTAGTCGTGCGCCTGCAGGAGATAGGCCTCCAGAGCCTCGTAGCGCGCCTCGGCCGTCTTGAACAGCACCTGCCACTCCTGGCCGGTCTCGATCGCGTTGTCCCAGCGGAACACCGAGGTCACCGGCGCACTGACCTGCGCGCAGGCGGCGAGCCTGCCCTCGATCGCACCGCGCGCCAGTTGCCCGGCCTTGGCTTCGCTGTCGATGGTCGTCATGACGGTCAGGAATCGGGCCGGCCGCCCGGCGGGATCGGGCGGCTGGTTCGGGGCATTCGGGTCGGCCACGGTTGCGCATCCTTCATGGTGGGGGGACGGGCGGGACGGTGGGGCCGCATCGGTCAAGCACGCCTGACCGATGGCACGGGACCGCATCGCATCGTACGACCGAGATGATCATCCCGTAAGTGACGGGCCCGCCCCGCGGCGGTATTGACCCGGACGCCGTCCCGCTCCGGACGCCGACGCCGGGGCCCGGGAACACGGTCCCCGGTTGCGTCCCCCCGTGCACAGGCAACGATGGAGAGGGAGCCCAGCCGCCGGTCCGCACGCGAAAGGCCAGCATCATGGACGATCTCGACGCGCTCGCCCGCCAACAGCTCGACGAGGCCAGGACCTCCGCCCACGGGCGCAGCGCCCGGCTCTTTCTGCACGACGGCCCGCTGCGGCAGACCGTGATCGCGCTGGTCGCGGGCGCCGAGCTGGACGAACACAACGCACCCCCGGCGGCGAGCCTGCAGGTGCTGCACGGGCGGATCCGGCTGACCGGGCCGGGCGGCGGCCGGGAGTTGACGGCCGGTCAGGTCGCCGACCCGCGGGAGCGGCACGGCCTGCTGGCCGTCGAGGACTCGGCGGTGCTGCTGACGGCCGTCACGGAGATCGCGGCGGGGGCGCGCCCCACGGCGGCCGCGGGGACGGTGCGGGACTAGAATTTCTGGGTGTTCACATTTTTCTGAATCTTATGCAGCCTCTGGAGAATGACGAGTCCGCGTACGGGCCCCGGTACGGCTCCGCGTACGCACCCGAGCACGAAGGTGCGGCTGACCGGGGAGAAGGAGCCGCGTCGTCGCCCGCGGTGCGGGACATGGCGCGGATGTACCACTGCCGGTTCTGAGCCCGGCGGCCGGCGGCGGGACCGGCCGGTGCCCGGGTCAGACCGCCAGCCACTGGTCGTAGGCCAGCTTGCACAGCAGGGCGACGACCACGACCACCAGGACGCCCCGGACGAAGCCGGCGCCGCGCTTGAGGGCCATCCTGGCGCCCACCATGCCGCCGACGAGGTTGAACAGCGCCAGCAGGGCGCCGAGTTGCCACAGCACGGTGCCCTGGACCGCGAACATCGTCAGCGCGCCGACATTGGTGCAGACGTTCACGACCTTGGCGGTGGCCGACGAGGTGACCAGGTCCATGTGCAGGATCGCGGTGAGCGCGACGATGAGGAACGCGCCGGTCCCGGGCCCGATCAGGCCGTCGTAGAAGCCGATGCCCAGCCCGGCGACGAGGACGGCCGTCACGACGCGCAGGCGGGAGACCGGCCCCGAGGGCGCGGGCGCGGTCCCGAAGGCCGGGCGGAAGAGGAGGAAGGCGAGCACCCCCAGCAGGACGCCCATGATCAGCGGGCGCAGCACCTCGCTGTTGATGCCGGCCGCGAAGAACGCCCCGGCCAGCGAGCCGCCCATCGCGGCGAGACCGATGCGCAGCGCGCTCCGCACATCGATCGGGGCCTTGCGGACGTAGGTGACCGCGGCCGCGGTGGTGCCCACGATGGCGGTGGACTTGTTGGTTCCGAGGACGTACGCGACCGGGGTGTGCGGCAGTCCGACGAGCAGGGCGGGGAGCAGCAGCAGTCCACCGCCGCCCACCACGGCGTCGATCCAGCCCGCTGCGAGAGCGGCCAGGCAGAGCAGGGTCACGGTGAAGAGCGATATGTCAGGAGGCACCGGTTGATCTTATGAACCGCGCCCCGCTCTACGCTCGGCATTCATGGATGCCGCAACCGAAGGGGCCGAGGCTGTGCGAACCGTCTTTCCGATCGGTGGAGAACTGACCGTCGGCCGACCGGGGTTCGGGACCGGCGGGCTCGTCGGCCCCGGCTACTGGGGACCGCGGCACGACGATCCCGAGCGCTCCGTCGCCCTGCTGCGCCGGGCCGTCGAGCGCGGCGTCACGCTGATCGACACCGCCGACAACTACGGCCCGGACGTGGCCGAGGAGCTGGTGGCGCGCGCCCTGCACCCGTATTCGGCGGGTCTGGTGATCGCGACGAAGGGCGGGGTGGTCCGTACCGGCCCGGACCGCTGGCACATCGCCGGACACCCGGAGAACCTGCGTGCCATGTGCGAGGCGAGCCTGCGACGGCTGCGCACCGACACCATCGACCTCTACCAGCTGCACCGGCTGGACCCGGAGGTGCCGATGGCCGACCAGCTGGGCGCGCTGCGGGAGCTCCAAGAGGCCGGGAAGGTCCGGCACATCGGCCTGGACTCCGTCACCGCGGACGAACTGACCCGGGCCCGGGACATCACCCCGATCGCCTCGGTGCAGAACCGCTACAACCTGCTGGACCGCGCCGCGGAGGACGTCCTGGAGCTGTGCGAGGAGCGGGGCACGGCGTTCCTGCCGTGGTTCCCGCTGGGCAACGGCACACTGGCCGAGGGTGCGGGCACGGCGCTCGCCGCGGTCGCCGCCCGGCACGGCGTGGCCCCCGGCCAGATCGCGCTGGCCTGGCTGCTGCACCGCTCCCCCGTCCTGCTGCCCACCCCCGGTACGGGCTCGCCCGCCCACCTCGACGAGAACCTGGCCGCGGCAGACATCGCCCTCACGGCGGAGGACTTGACGCAGCTCGACGCGGCCGCCCGGCCCGCGGGCCGCCGTCGTCTTCCGTGACGGCCGCCTCGGGGGCGTCGGCGGGCGCGGGGAGGCGCCCGCCCCGGCTCTCCGCGACGCGGTGCACCTCGACGAGCGATTCCGTCAACTCGACCGTCAGCAGGTGCAGTTCACCGGAGGTCCAGCTCCGCCCCGCCAGAACGCGTCGCGCCTCCGCGATGAGTTCGACGGCCAGCGCCAGCTGCGCCGCCTCCATGGCGTCGGCGACACGGGACACATATCCGCTCCCGTCGCCGACGAGAAAGCACGGCTTGCCCTCCGGGCCGGTCCACGGCAGGAGCCGCGCGATGGCGTCGGTCATGTTGTCCACTCCGTAACTGCGGGGCTGGTGCGTGGCAGTGGCTCGATCACCCCGGCCGGATACCGGGTGTAGCCAATTGGTCACCGGAACAACGCGACGGGCAATAGGATGGGGATGCTTGAACCGGCCTCGCTCAAGTCTGTGACCTGCCGCGATGCCGGTATGCGCGCATATGACGAGAGGTCACCGCGTTGGACGAGACGACGCCGCCCGAGCACTTGAATCCGCTACAGCGTTTCGGCCGTGACATCAGACAGGTACGGCTGGCCCGCAAGCTCACACAGAAGCACCTGGGCAAGGCCACCGGCTACTCCGAGGGGTACGTCTGCAAGGTCGAGGCCGGCGCGCTGCTGCCCAGACCCAGCCAGAAGTTCGCCATGGGCTGCGATCTCACCTTCGGGACGGGCGAGTTGTTCGCGGGGCTGTTACGGAGGATCGACGAAGGGGATCACCCGAGTTGGTTCGTGCCGTATCTGAATCTGGAGCGGAAGGCTTCGCGGATACTGGACTACTCGGCGAGCTTGGTGATGGGCGTGCTCCAGACCGAGGCGTATGCGTGGGCAGTCTTCCGGGCCTCACATCCACGCGAGGACAAGGAGCTGATCGAAGGCAGAGTTGCCGCGCGCTTGCGCCGTCGTGAGCTATTCGGGCTGGAGACTCCTCCGCACCTGTGGGTCATCCTGCACGAGACGTGCCTGCGATCGGTGATCGGTGACGCCAAGGTCATGGCAGGGCAGCTTGAGTACCTGCTGACGGCCGTTGAGTCACCGCATATTGATCTCCAGGTCCTCCCATTCTCTGCCGGGGCACCAGGGGCGCATACGAGACCGTTCACGATGCTCACCTTCGAAGGTTCTTCCACGGTTCTTTACGCCGACGGCCCGCAGGGTGGCAAGCTGTACGACTCCGCCCCGACTGTCGCGTTACACCTCGACAGTTACGATCGGCTGAGGGCGCACGCGCTGTCCCCCGGCGAATCACTGGCCCTCATCAAGTCCCTGGTGAAGGAGTACAGATCATGAGCAGTGACTTCGCCCTCACGCGCACTGAGTGGACCAAGTCGTCCTACAGCGACGGCGACGGCGGCCAGTGCATAGAGTTCTCCCGCGCCCTCACCGAGGCTCACGGCCTCGTCCCCGTCCGCGACTCCAAGGACCCCGACGGTCCGGCGCTCATCTTCCCTGCCGCCGACTGGTCGTCGTTCCTCACGGCCGTCAAGGGCGGGGAGTTCGCCGCCTGAGCCCCGGCAGCACCTCCGCATGATCGGCCCCCGTCGCCCGGCGGGGGCCGTCGTCATGTCGGCATGCGGCCGGGGGGTCGGTACCGCACGCCGATGCGCGCTGCGCCATTCGGGTCAAGACGATCCCCGACTGTGGTGTGGCGTCGGGCCGGTCGCTTCAATCGGTGCTACCGACGGTGGGGTGCCCATCCCCTGTCGGGGGACCATGAACGGCTGCCGGCGTGATGCGGCTTCGTCGTGTTCTTCAGGGCACCCCGACAGGTGTGCGCGCTCGGACGGCTCCCTGTCCTCCCGGCGTGCCGCAGCCCCCACCTCCTTCACGGAGCCTTCGAAAGGGGCTGTCCAACATGGCACTCGCTCTCACTCTCACCCCGGCAACCGTCGCGGTGGGCCAGACCTTTACAGCCGCCGTCACCGGTGCCGCACCGGGGGAAGTGATCACCTTCACCTACGACGCGGTTGCCCCGCAGTCGGTAACCGCCGACGCCCTCGGCAATGCGAGCGTCACCTTCACAGCGACCACGTCGGGCACGGTAGTTGCTGCCGGTGCCACCAGTGGCGCCGTCACGGCGACCCTGACCGTCACGGCCGCGACGAACTGTGTGGTCACTCTGACGTCCTCGCCGGCCAACCCGGCCGCAGGACAGCCGGTGACCCTGACCGCCACCGTCACCTGCGACGGTGTTCCCGTCTCCGGGGCGACCGTGGTCTTCGCGACCACCAGCGGCTCGCTGGGCGTCGGCGTCACCACTGCGGCGGGCCAGGCCACTCTCACCACCAGCCTGCTGCCGACCGGCGCCAACGTCGTCACCGCCACCGTGATCGCCGCCACCACCACCTGCACCTGCATCGGCGTCTCCGCCACGGCGACCGTGAACGTCACCGCGGCACAGAACTGCGCCATCACCCTGACGTCCTCGCCGGCCAACCCGACCGCAGGACAGCCGGTGACCCTCACCGCCACCGTCACCTGCGACGGTGTACCCGTCCCGGGCGCGACCGTGATCTTCGCGACCACCAGCGGCTCCCTGGGCGTCGGCATCACCACCGCCGCGGGCCAGGCCACCCTCACCACCAGCCTGCTGCCGACCGGCGCCAACGT
>NZ_JBSHAW010000006.1:162126-219050 GCF_053611685.1 Streptomyces sp. NPDC054786
CACCGCGGCACAGAACTGCGCCGTCACCCTGACGTCCACGCCCGCCAACCCGACCGCAGGACAGCCGGTGACCCTCACCGCCACCGTCACCTGCGACGGTGTACCCGTCTCCGGGGCGACCGTACTCTTCGCGACCACCAGCGGCTCCCTGGGCGTCGGCATCACCACCGCCGCGGGCCAGGCCACCCTCACCACCAGCCTGCTGCCGACCGGCGCCAACGTCGTCACGGCCACCGTGATCGCCGCCAACACCACCTGTGTCTGCATCGGCGTCTCCGCCTCGGCGACCGTGAACGTCACCGCGGCACAGAACTGCGCCGTCACCCTGACGTCCACGCCCGCCAACCCGACCGCAGGACAGCCGGTGACCCTCACCGCCACCGTCACCTGCGGCGGCGTACCCGTCCCGGGCGCGACCGTACTGTTCAGCACCACCAGCGGCCCGGTCGGAGTCGGTGTCACCAACGCGTCCGGCCAGGCCGTCGTGACCACCAGCCTGCTACCGGCCGGCGCCAATGTCGTCACCGCCACCGTGCTGGCCGCCACCACGACGTGCACCTGTGTCGGCGTCGCCGCGACGACGACCGTGACCGTCGGAGCCGCACCGACCTGCGCCGTCACCGTGACGTCCTCGCCGGCCAGCCCGAGCCCCGGGCAGCCGGTGACCGTCACCGCCACCGTCACCTGCGGCGGCGTACCCGTCCCGGGCGCGACCGTACTGTTCAGCACCACCAGCGGTCCGCTCGGCATCGGCCTCACCAACGCGTCCGGCCAGGCCACCGTCACCACCAGCACGCTGCCCGTCGGCAGCACCCTCGTCACCGCCACCGTGCTCACCGCCACCGGCACCTGCAACTGCGTCGGTGCCTTCGGGACCGGGACCGTGACCGTGGGCGCGGCGACGGGGCTCACGGCGCACCCCGCCTGCTACCGGCTCAACGTCCCCCCGCTGCCCTGGGCCTTCGCCACCGCCACGTTCAGCGCGAGCGGCGCGACTCCCGGCGCGACGGTCACCTTCCACCTGGACGGCCCCGGCGGCCCGGTGGTGTGCACCGCCGTCGCCAACGCGAGCGGCAACGCCAGCTGCACGGCCACCCTCAACATCGGGCAGGTGCTGTTCGCCGGCTACACCGCGATCAGCGGGGGCGTCTCCTCCTCCAGCACCCTGTCCATCTGCACCACCTGACGCCCGGCCCCGGCTCGCGCACCGCGGCCGGAAACATACCGCAGCTCACCTGAACCGGCCCGCCCGGCAAGGGAGTTGCTGAGCGAACCAGCAGAACAGCCGTCCCCCGTAGTGCAAGTACGGGGGACGGCTGCCGGTCCCCAAGGATAGGCCCGGAGGCACGGCGGCAGGGCCGCACGGCGAGACGCCGACCCGGCCGCCGGACCTCATCGCACGACGTCACAGAAGGAGCGGAACATGGGCTGCAATTGCGGCGGCGGTGCCCGCCCGGCCGTCATCATCTACCAGCTGAACCTGCCCGACGGCACCGTGCGCCAGTACTACACCTGGCAAGAGGCCGACGCGGCCAACCAACGCGCGGGCGGCATCGGCACCATCCTCGTCATCAACCAGTGACGACCGGCCGGGTGCCTTCACGGTAACGGGGTGGATCTCATGAGCCTTGTGGAGTTTCTCCTTTCCCTGGGCGCGACGTGCCGCATCACCAGATTCCTCACGAAGGACACGCTCGCGGCGGGATTCCGCTCCTGGGTGGCCGGCCGCTTCGGCGACGATTCCAAACCCGCCTATCTGGTCGGCTGCGGCTGGTGTTCGAGCATCTGGGTGGCTTCCGCCATGGCCCTGCTCGCCCACTGGGCCGGAGGGACAACCGGATTCCAGATCGCCGCGACCGCGCTGTCCCTCTCCTACCTCGCCGGGTTGGCTTCCCGGTGGCTCGATTGAGCCCGGAACGGTGAGCGGCAGGAGGGAGCGCCGCGCATCCGTCACGCCTACGCACCGTCCGCATCGAAGCGAATCAGCGGCTTGATGATTCCGTCCTCTTTCGAGGCCATCATGGCAAAGGCCCGTTCGATCTCGTCGAAGCCGAATTCGTGTGTGGTCATCGGGGTGGGGTCGATCTTCCCGTTCTCCATCAACCGGAAGATCCGCCGGAGCCACCCCCGGCCTCCGCGGTTGAACCCGGCGTAGACCTGCTTGTCGGACATGCCGTATCCGAAGGGCTCCAGAGGGATCTTCAACGGCTCGTGCACCTCGCCGTGGTACCCGACGTTGGAAATGCGGCCTCCCGGCTTCGTGACCCGGAAGGCCGCCTCCCAGGTCTGCGGGGTGCCGAGCGCCTCGATGGCGGCGTCGACCCCCTGGCCGTCCGTCAGCTCCATGATCCGCGCGACCGGATCGCACCGCGTGTGGTCGACGATCAGGTCGGCGCCGAAGCGGCGGGCGAGTTCCTGGCGGGCGGGAACCGACTCGACGGCGATGATGAGGCCCGCGCCGCGGAGTCGGCAGCCGATCGTCGCCGAGAGTCCCACCGCGCCCTGGGCGAAGATCGCGACGGTCTCGCCGAGGGCGAGCTCCGCGTGTTCGGCGGCGACGAACCCCGTGGAGAGCATGTCGGTGGCGTACAACGCCTTGTGGTCGGAGAGCCCTTCGGGAATGGGGCGAGATTGGCCTGGGCGTTGTTGACGAGGAAGTACTCGGCGAGGTTCCCGTCGCGCTGGTTGGTGAAGCGGGCGCCGCCCAGCATCCGGCCCTGGCATTGCGAGGAGAACCCGCGCTGGCAGGAATCGCACTGGAAGCAGGGCGTGATCCCGGCCACCGCGACGCGCTCGCCCTCGGCCGGTCCTTCGACGGCCGAGCCGCGCGCATGGACCACACCGACCGCCTCATGCCCCAGCGTCACATCCGGCGCGACCGGGATCGCGCCCCTCATGGTGTGCACATCGGTGGTGCACACCATGGCCGCGGTGGTGCGCACGACCGCATCGGTGGGGCCGGGCTCGGGGACCGGCTTGTCCATGACGGCGACCTCACCGACCCTCCGGAGAACGAAAGCTCTCACGTCTGCGTACCTGCCGTTCGACGCGGGGAGTGGGCGGAGACCGTCGGCCGGCCCAGGGCCGTGCGGCGGCCTCGGAGGAGAGGCGTGCCGTGCTCGCGGATGTGTGCGTGGCTCATGCCCTCGCTCTTCCCGCGGCGGAGGCCCGGGGGCGGTCTTGGTGTCATCTACCGCCCGTTCGGCCGACGCAGCGCGCCGGTACCCGGCGGCAGCCGCATCGGGCGAGCCCTCGGCCATCCGGTCGTCCGGGATCACTGGCCTGATCGATGGTCGTGCGCCCCCCACACACACAACCCGTCCGGAACAAGCCAACTCCACTGCGGGCAGGCACGGTTACGGGAGGGACCCCGTGAGCCGTGCGGGGTTTCTCCCTTCCCTCGGTGCCGACCGTGAACGGGGTCCTGTCCGGGCGTTCGCCGCTCAGCAGTCACACGGCATGCGCGAGCAGCCGGTCCGCCTCACCGGTGCGCTGGTAGCGGACGTTGCTGCCGTCCCGCAGCCGGGTGAGCAGGCCCACCCGGTGCAGGCGGGTGAGGTGGTACGAGACCGTGGACGGGCTGAGGTGGTGCACCGCGGCGAGGCGGGTGGTGGTGCAGGGCCGGTCCAGACTGCGCAGCAGCATCAGCCGCGTATGGCCGAGAACTTCGCTGAGTACCTCGCCCGTTCGCTGCGACGTCCGGGGCCGGCCGCCGCTCTCGGCCGGCCGCAGGGCCGGATAGACAAGGCAGAGGCGGTAGCCCTCACGGGGGTCCGGCGCCAGGAAGCACCGGGTGGCCAGAGTGGACGGGACGAGAGCGATCTCCCGGTCGTACGCGGAGTCCAGCTCGATGTCGTTGGCGATGCACAGGGTGCCGTCGCGATAGGAAACCGAAGGGTGGAGCGAGGCGAGGCCATGGGCCAGCCCCCGCTTGGCGATGACGCCCGCGCGACACAGGATGTCCCCCTCCGCCTGTTCCTCGATCGCCCGCCAGTGCGGCTCAAGACAGAGCCGGAAGAATTGCTCGATCTCCGCCATGAACCGCTGGGTGAATCCGTCGTCCCCTCGCACCGCTGCCTCCTGGATGGCCAGCAGCGCCCGAGCACGCGGCAGGGGCACGGTGGACGACGACATGGAGAGGGCCAGGTACCGGGCCTTCGCCTCCTCGGGAACGGCCGGTGCCGCCCGGGACGGGTCCGAGCCGGGCGGACGATCCGGTGAGGAGCCGCGGACGGCAGCAGGCCAGATCTCGCCGTTGTCACCCAGCAGGTGAGAAAGGAACTGCAGCCGCCTCCATCACCGCGGGTCACGGGCCGACCGGGCCCACGGCGGCTCTCCCGGCACGCTGTGGGGCGCGAACCATCTGTGCTGAATCGCCGTCACCGCCTCCACCATGGGTGATACCGCAAAGCGGATCGATTCCAGAGTCCGCGCACTCAGCCTCATCCGGATCACCGGCATCTCCCCCGTAAGTCCATGTGGTGCGCGATGGCACCCGTCACGCCCATTCGAACCTCCTCGAATGGTCTTCCACGCGTCCGTGACTGCCTCTTGAATCGAGCCTATAGCGGGGAACAGCCCCGCTCCGGTCAGTGAGGTGATCCGAAAACAATGCCCCGGGTTCGCCGTCCCCGGGCGCCCGTGACGGATGACGTGCCTCCGGGGCTCCAGGGTCGTGATCCCGACGCACCACGACGACGGCCGGTGCGAGCAGGCCATGAGGGTCTGCCGGTCACTCAGCGAGGCGGCTCCACGGAAGTTGAGCCAGAACCCGTTTTCATGAGCGAAGCCACGCCGGACGGATTCTTGTCTGCATGTGCCGATCGGTGGGCGCTCGCGGTGTCTACGGGTGGTGACTCCCCGAGGGCGGCCGACTTCGTGATCCGTTCGCGCCGTCGGCTCCGCGCTGTGACCAACGCGGAGAGAGCGAGCGCGGAGGACGCAGAGATCAGGCCGCCGAGGATCAGGCTTGAGCGGGCGCCGAGGGTGTCGGAGACCAGGCCGACCAAAGGGGCGCCGAGGGGGGTGCCGCCGAGGAGGACGAGAAAGTAGACGGACAGGACGCGGCCACGCAGGCGGGGTTGGGCGTGGAGCTGGGTTAGGGCGTTGGCGGTCGTCGTTACGGTCACCGAGGCGAAGCCCGTGGGGATGAGCAGGGCCATGAATGTGCCGTAGCCGGGCATCAGGCCCAGCGCGGCCTCCAACGCCCCGAAGATGATCGTGGCGGTGACCAGGCGTCGTGCGGTGGGGGGTTCGCGGCGATCGGCTCCGTGGATCGCACCGATGAGGCTGCCTGCGGCGTAGGCGGCCGAGAGGTAGCCGAACGCGGCGGCGCCGGTATGGAGGACGGTGATCGCCACGAGGGAGATGGTGACCTGGAAGTTGAGTCCGAAGGTGCCGACGAATCCCATGACCGAGATCGGCAGCAGCAGGTCCGGGGTGGAGGTGATGTGGCGGAAGGCGTCGGGCAGCCGAGTACCGCCGCGCCGGGGCTCGCGGGAGGCCCCCGGTTCGTCGGTGCGGATAGTGATCAGCCCGTAGAGGACCGCCAGGTACGAGGCGGTGTTGCCGAGGAATACCGGGGCGGTTCCGGCGGCAGCGACGGTCAGGCCCGCGAGGGCAGGGCCGAGGATGCGGGCGACGTTGAACTGGGCGGAGTTCAGGCTGACCGCGGCGGCCACGCGCTCACGGGTGACCAGTTCGGAGATGAAGGCGTTGCGGGCGGGGCTGTCCAGAGCCGTGGCGGCGCCGAGGGCGAAGGCCAGCGCGTACACGGAGGGCAGGTTCACTGCTCCGGTGAGGATCAGGACACCGAGCAGCAGGGACTGCACCGCCATGGCCGTCTGCGTGATCAGCAGCAGCCGGCGTTTGGGGAAGCGGTCGGCGAGGACGCCGCCGGTCAGGCCGAACAGGGTCTGCGGCAGGAACTGCAGTGCGGTCACGATGCCGACGGCGCTGCCGCTGTTGCCGGTGAGGTGGAGGACCAGCAGGTCCTGGGCAGCACGCTGCATCCAGGTGCCGATGTTGGAGGTCAGCTGTCCGATCAGGTAGCGGCGGAAGTTCCGGACGGTGAGCGTCGCGAGCACCTCGCTCGGGGCGCTCCTCTTGGAACGTGCACGGACGCGGGGGTACTTGATCACGACGTCTGGTGGGCAGGGGTGCTCAGGACGGAGGTCCCCATGTCGTCGACGTGGTGGAAGGCCGGGTGAGGGTGCATGAGGAACTGGTGGTGGGAGATGTTCCAGGCGTAGGCGCCGGCCATGGCGAACGCGATCCGGTCGCCGACGCGCAGCCGCTGGACCGTCACCTGTCGGGCGAGGACATCCTTCGGCGTGCACAGTTGCCCGACCAGCGTCACCGGTTCATCACGCGCCTCGGGACGTTCCCAGGGCTGGGACCAGGAGTCGTCGGGGATCACCTCGAAGGGCTGATCGTGCTGTTTGGCGGCGGGTGTGCGCAGATGGTGGGTGCCGCCGCGCAGGACGGCGAATGCCTGGCCGTGGCTGCGTTTGACGTCCAGGACCTGTGTGACGTACCAGCCGCAGTAGGCGGTGAGCGAACGGCCGGGCTCGATCCGCAACGTCAGACGGGGGCGGCTGGTCAGGGCCTCGCGCAGACCGGCGCCGAAGGCGGGCCAGTCGAACCTGTGCTGTGGGCGTGCGTAGTCGACGCCCATCCCGCCGCCGATGTTGACCTCGGTCAGGTCGAGACCCCGTGTGTCGGCCCAGTCGGCTGCCCAGGCCAGGACCTCGCCGGCCAGGGCGAGTTGGGTGGCGGCTTCAAGTCCGCTGGCCAGGTGGACGTGTACGCCGCGCAGCCGGATGCGCCGGTCGGAGGCGACGAGCGCCAGGCACCGGTCCAGCTGCTCGGGATCCAGGCCGAAGGGGCTGGGCTGCCCGCCCATGGCAAGGGCGACCGGCCCGAGTACGACGGGAAGGTTGACGCGCAGCAAGATGTCGGCGCCCTTGCGGTCACCCAGCACAGTGGTGAGAAGACGCAGCTCGTGTGCGCTTTCGATGTGCAGGCGGTGTACGCCCGCGGTCAGTGCTTGTACCAGCTCGGCCGGGGTTTTGCCGGGGCCTCCGAAGGCGATCGGTGTGTCGGGGAAGAGGCCGTGGAGGTGGCGTAGTTCGCCGCCGGAGGCCACTTCGAAACCGTCGACCTGCCCGGACAGGGCTTGCAGCAACCTGGGGTCGGAGTTCGCTTTGGCGGCGTACAGCAGCTCTACGCGTTCCGGCAGCGCCGCCCGGATCGCGCGGACGTGCTCGCGCAGGCCCGGCAGGTCGTAGACGTAAGCGGGCAGGTCGTCGTCGGACATCTGGCGTACGTGGTGGAGCAGTGCGGGCCTCACCGGGACACCTCGCGGGGGAAGTCCTCGCCGAGCGGGCTGGGCAGGGGGACGTAGGTGGCGTGCCGGTCGGCCTGGCGGGCCCAGCGCAGCAGGAGGTTGGCCTTGGCGGGCAGCGGTACGCCGGACAGCAGCGCGCGCAGCCGTGGCGGTTCGCCGGCGGTGCCGGCGTAGGCGGCGAGGTGGTCGCGGACCAGCCCCCACAGGGCCGGTTCCAGCGCCGGTTCGAGGTCGGCCAGGGCGCCGAGCAGTTCTGCGGTGTGGTTGACCAGGAGGCAGTACGCGACCCGGTTCCAGCCGCGTTCGGCGTCGTAGGTGAGGGGCCCACGGACCTCCTCGGGCAGGCGGTCGAGGGCGTGCCGGTGGTGGCCGGGCAGGAGCTTGGTGCCCTCCAGGTCACGGAAGAAGATCTGCGCCGGGGTCCCGTCGGTATGCACCCCCAAGACCACGTTCTGGAGGTGGGGTTCCAGGACGACGCCGTGCTCGAAGTACGCGGCCAGCACCGGCGGCAGCAGCAGCCGCAGGTAGGCGTCCCACCAGGCGAGGACATCCCCGTCGCCGCGGGCGAGCAGGTGCGAGACATGGGCCGGACTGGTGGGGTACTCATCCGCGATCGCGGCGGCGAGCAGGGGCGTCACCCCGGGGCGCAGGTGGGGGCGCAGTCCGGACCGCACGATCACCGCGAGGCCCTCCAGCAATGCGATCTCGCCGTCGGCGTCCAGTGTGCGGTAGCCCGGTTCGGCCAGCAGCGCACAACGGGGGAATCGGTCGACGAGAGCGGTGAAAACGGGCTGGAGCAGCTGGTTGAGGGCAACGGCTCCGGGCAGTTCGTAACTGGCGTGTTTGCGCACGCAGTTGGTGAGACGGACATTCAGGCTGAACTTCAGGAAGGTGTCGGTGTCCGGCTGGTACAGCGTGCGTACCGACGCGGTCGGCACCAGTTCCGGCCCGCGCACGCCGGTGTCGACCACATCGCCTGCGGCCAGCGCCTCCCGCAGCCGGTCGTTGGCCTGCAACATCCGGTACTGCCAGGGGTGTACCGGCAGTGTCAGGTAGCCCGGGTCGGCCGACGTACACAGCGCGTCCAGCCTGTCCAGGTCGCCCTCCTCGCACACGAGATGGCGGCGTACGGCCAGGTGCCGCAGGCGGAAGCGGGCACCGGTCTCCGGTCCGTACGTCAGCCAGTCCTCCGGGTCTCCGGTGCGGGCCTTGGGCGTGGGGTGGAAGCGATGGCCGAACACCAGGGACTGTTCCGAAGAGAGATAGGGGTCCGTCTGCCGGGGCTGGTGGGAACGTTGTTCCAGGGCGGTGCGGATGGTCTCGCGGCTGTCGGCGACCTGCGCCGGGAATTCCTCGTTGGCGATGCCGGTGCGCAGTTCCAGTTCGTTCTGAATGTAGCCGGCCAGCTCCCGCCAGCCGACCGCGGCCCAGGCATCGTCCTCGAACCGCTGCACCGGGCCGTGGAAGCGGTGGGCGCCGATCAGCGAGATCCGGCGCAGCCGGGCGCGCAGCAGAAGGTGACGGCGGGGCAGGCGGAGTAGTAAGTGGTCCTGGCTGACGGTTACTTGATGCTCGGGTGCGGATACCTCGCGGATCAGGCAGTTGAGCAGCGTGTGGGCGGTGACGGTGTCGGCGGTCTGCTCGGCCCGGTCGTCGGACAGTGTGGTGGGGGTGGCGGTGACGTCGTGTGTCGTGGATGTGGTCATGCCGTAGCTCCCATGCGTACGAACTCGGTGCGTCAGCGGGTGGGTGGGTGAGTGGTCGGGGCGTGGGAACGTGCGCGCGCCAGGGGGTTGGGGACGGGAGTCCACAGCGCCTTGCCCGGGTTGTCGGCCAGGCGCATGGCGATGGTCGCCTTCAACGGAAGCGTGTCGCCGAAGAACGCGGCCGCGTCCCCGTCGTCCGGAAGGTCGGCGTACACCCGTCGGCCGACCTCGGCCACCGCGGCCCACAGCGCCGTGGGATCCGCCGCCCGGGTGCGGGCGAGGACATCGACCAGCTCGCTGAAGACTCCGCTGAGCAGGCCACCGAACAGCTTGGTGCGCAGCGCCTCCACATCGTCGCCGGCGCGGGTGCCGGCCAGGGGCGGCAGCGTGAATCCGCACCGGGCCAGCCTGCGCGGGCTGATCCGTACTCCGTCCAAATCCCGGTACAGCACCCGTACCGGCCGTCCGTCCCGCAGCACGACCAGCGTGTTCTGACCGTGCGCCTCCAAGGCCACCCCCATGGACAGCAGCGTGAGCGCGGGCGGCAGGACGAGCCCGGCGAAGTCCGCCAACCAACGCACCGGATCACCCGCCACCACGGCCGCTCCCGTGGCGTGTACCACTGTGAGCGGGACGGCGATCTCCCCGGCGTCGAGGTGGCACTCGGAGGACTCCCTGATCATCGCCGCCAGGCTCGCGGACGCCTGCCCGCCCACGCGCACCGCGCCGCCGCCCAGTTCGCGCAGGATCCGCAGGCTGCCGCCGTACCCCGCCTTGTCGACGACCGCCGTGACCAGGTCCGACAGGGGTGGGCCATCGGCCACCTCGGCGGGAGAGATGGTGCGCCGGTAGTTGGTGACCTGCACGTCGAGCGCCGTCTTGATGTGGCAGCCCGGCAGAGCGTCCAGTGGAGCGAGGGTACGCAGCGACAGCAGCGGCCGGGCCGGGATGGTCGGTTGCGCCATGGCCAGTTCGGGGTGGTGTACGAGTACGTGATCCCGCTGCCACGGGTGTACCGGCACCAGGACCGTGTCGCCGTCACGCAGCTCCTGAGGCCACTGGCCGGAACTTTGCCAGCGTTCGACCGGAACGGCGAGCAGGGCCAACTGCACGACGGGGTGGTGCTCGGGCGCGTAAGCGAGCACCTCGGCGACCGACATGCCGGTACGGGTGCGGCAGCACGGGTGCTGCGGGTGGCCATCGACCACCGCCTGTTCGGCGTCGGCCGAATCGGCGAGCGGGCCGATCCCCATGGCGTTCGCGGCGCGACCCAGGGCCAGGTTGACCACGCTGTTGTCGAGCTCGGCCGCCAGCCGCTGCGCGGCGGGAGTCCGCACCCCCAACTCTCCCAGCAGCTCGGTCGGTTCGCTGATCGGCCCATCGGGCCGGGTCACGGTGAAGTCCTCCGGCACCTGGGCAAACCGACGTGAGCAGGAGTCGGCCGCGGAGAGCGGGCCGCCGTGCTGCAGAGAGACCACTAAGGTGTCGGCCTCCCGGCGACGGCCGCTCACCCCGGGCAGGGGTTCTCGCACGAAGGCCCCCCACAGCCGGCCGAGCACGGCTGCGCGCGCCCCCGGCAGTGCGGTCGTGAACGGTTCCACCAGGTCCGGGCGCGCACGGCGCAGTTCGTCGATCGTGCGCAGTTCGTCGGTCGTGCACAGCTCGTCGGTCGTGCACAGTTCGTCGGTCGTCGTCTGGCGCATCGTCACCGTCCGGGTCCGAAAGGGATGGGGAGATCAGCACATGTGCAAGGGTTCGGCATAGCTATTCCAGGGAGATGTGGGGGGACTTGTTCCGCTCGGAATTCTTGTAGCCCGGCCTGCGCCTCGACACTACGGGACGGCGTTCAAGGAAATGGCCAGCAGAAATACAGCGAGCACCTCGCGAATGATCAGGCGACGCCGATTCCTTTCTGATTCCGTGCGACCTCGATGCGTAGTTGGTGCTGTTCATGACAGAGGTGCTGGATCGAGTGACGCCGAATCCGACAGTGAATCCGGAAGTGGTTGCAGGCGATCGAACGCGTCAATTCGTTGCATCCCTGGCCGGAATTCGCTGAATCCTGGCCGGGCTTGCTCCTCAATCGACCCCGGGCCGGTGGACCGTCCGACTCATTGCACCTTCGGATTCTTAACTCTCCTTTGCTGAATGCTGTCGGAGTGCTGGATGTTCCGGTAATCCCCGTCCGGCGGCTGCGCCATTCGGCGACGTCCGAGCCACCACCGAAGCGTGTGCCGGTAGCACAGCACTGTGCGAACTTGGGAACGATCAGTGACTCGGGCGAGGTTCCGGCGGTTGCGGCCTGACGTTTGCGAACCTGAAGGCATGCGTGTGCTGCTGATCGAAGACGACGACCGGGTGGCCGGACCGTTGATGGAGGGACTGGACCGCTTCGGGTTCACCGTGGAACACGCCCGCAACGGCACCGACGGCCTGTCCGCACCCGAACCGGCGATGGTGTTGCTGGACCTGGGGCTGCCCGACATGGACGGCATCGACGTCTGCCGGGCCCTGCGCGCCCGGTCCCCGGTACCGATCATCATGATCACTGCCAGGGATGACGAGGTGGACCGGGTGCTCGGCTTGGAGCTGGGCGCGGACGACTACCTCTCCAAACCGTTCGGCGTACGGGAACTGGTGGCCCGAATCCGCGCCGTCACCCGCCGCACCCTGGCCGGGGACCCGGCGTCGGGCGGTACGGCGCCGGGGTCGTCCCGCGGCGCGGCCGAGGCAGGGTCACCCGGTGCCCAGCGGATCGGACCGCTGACCATCGACCACCGCACCCGGCAAGTCCGTCTGCACCAATCGTCGATCGCACTGGCCCCCAAGGAGTTCGACCTGCTCGTGTGCCTGGCCGAAGACCCCGGAGCCGTCTGCTCCCGCCAGCAAATCCTCGATACGGCCTGGGAACCCAACTACTTCGGCCCCACCAAGACCCTGGACGTACACATCGCCGCGCTGCGCCGCAAACTCGGCGACTCGTCCTGGATCGAGAACATCCGCGGCATCGGTTTCCGCCTGGTCCCGCCGGCCGATCGCGACGGCGCCGATCCCCCACCACCTGGACGCGACGGAGGCACCCGGTGACCCGTCGCCTCGTATGCAGCTACCTCAGCCTCATGCTGCTCGTCCTGCTCGCCCTCGAAGTGCCGTTCGGCGTCGTCTACGGCCGCAGTGAGCTGTCCCGCTTCTCCAACGCGGCGGAACAGGGCGCGATGACGCTCGCCGACGTCTGCGAGGAGAAGCTCGAACGGGGACAGGCAGCCGAGCTGCCGGAGCTCGCCCGCAACTACAGCCGGCGTACCGGCAGCCGTGTCATAGTCGCCGACCGGAACGGCATCGTCCGCACGGACACCGACAACGCCCCCGCCACCACCACCGTCGGCAAAGACCTGTCCGCCGAGCCTGACATCGCCACCGCACTGCACAATCAGCCCGCCATCGGGACCCGCGACGCCCCGGCCTCGGACGGCGAGGCCCTGTTCGTCACCGTCCCCGGCAGCTCTGGCGCCGACAACGCCGTCGCCTGCGTCGTACGGACCCTCCACCCCCTCAACTCACTCACCGAGAAGGTCCACACCACCTGGGCGGTACTCGCCGTCGTCGGACTGGGGGTACTGGCCACCGTCGCAGTGATCGGCTTCGCGCTCGCCCGCTCGATCACCCGTCCTGTCCGGGCCCTGGAACGCGCCACCGCACAACTCGCAGACGGCCGCCTCACCGATCCCCCGGCCACCGACCGTGGACCGCCGGAACTGCGCCGACTGACTGCCTCCTTCACCCGCGCCGCAACCCGGCTCCAGCACCTGCTCCACGCCCAGCAGGCGTTCGCCTCCGAGGCATCGCACCAGCTCAAAACCCCTCTGACCTCACTGCGTCTGCGTCTGGAGAATTTCGAGCCCCACCTCGACCCCAGCGCGCAAAACAGCCTCGATGCAGCGCTCGGCGAAGTGGAGCGGCTCAGTCGCATGGTCCAAGGGCTGCTCGCCCTGGCCCGCCTGGAGAACTCCGCCATCACGCCGGAGGCCATCGATCTCGACGCCGTCATCGCCGACCGCGCGGCCATCTGGACGGCCTTCGCCGGCGAACAACACGTCGACCTCACCGTGACCGGAACAAAGGCCGGTCGGGTGTGGGCGGTCCCTGGCGCACTTGAACAGATCATCGACAACCTGCTCTCCAACGCGCTGCGCGTATCCCCGCCCGAAACCGCCATCACCCTGGCAACCCTCACCTCCCCCACCGACGGCGGCCGCACGCCGTCGGTGACCGAGCTGCACGTGATCGACGAGGGACCCGGCATGAACGAGACCGAGCGGCAGCGCGCCTTCGACCGGTTCTGGCGGGCGGCCGACGCCCAGCACGACGGCACCGGCCTGGGCCTGCCCATGGTCCGGCAACTCACCCGCGCCGGCGGCGGCGAGGTAACCCTGCGCCCCGCGCCCAGCGGTGGCCTCGACGCCATCGTCCACCTCCGGCCCACACTCCGCACCCGCCCGGAAAGACTCGGCGTCCTGTCAGAAGATCTCGTCGCAGCGCAGCCACACCGCAACCAGCACCCGACTGATGGCCGATGGCATTTCGGGAAGCGGAAAACGAGCGTCAGGCAGTAGCCCCGGAACGATCCTCAGCGAGATGGCCCCGCTCGGCCGGCGCATGTACGACAACTTCGCCGAGGCCCTCGACGAGTCACCATCTGCGTGATGAACCGTGCCTACATGCGCCGGTTCCTGCTCCCCGACGCCCGGATGACCGCCCGGATCGCCGAGATCCTCGGCCGCCGCCTCACCGCCCCGGATCGAGGCCAAGGCAGCAGCGCAGAAGCTGGAAGAGCTGGGACCTCGCGCGTGAGGATCCCCTCATCGAGCCGCCGGCCTCAGGAGCGCAGATACGGAGCGTCGCCCTCACTACCGCTCTTAGAACTCTCTTAATCCCGCTGACTATTCACTCAGGTATGAAACCCCACCTCCCCAAGACCACCGGACGGCGTCGTACGACCCGCGTCCTCGCCGCCTCCCTCGCGCTCACCGCGACCACCCTCGGAGTCGCCGGATGTGACAGCGCCGCCGCGGGCACTCTGGAGGGCAGCCGCCTCGCGCTCCCCGTCGCCGGGGGCACCGCCGTCGTCGACACCGC
This sequence comes from Streptomyces sp. NPDC054786, assembly GCF_053611685.1. Taxonomy (NCBI): domain Bacteria; kingdom Bacillati; phylum Actinomycetota; class Actinomycetes; order Kitasatosporales; family Streptomycetaceae; genus Streptomyces; species Streptomyces sp. NPDC054786. Next base: position 176,317 of record NZ_JBSHAW010000006.1, read on the forward strand.
CTCGCTGGCCGTGAACGCGCACACCGACGACGGGCAGCAGCTGGTGCTGTCCGCTCCGGCCGGCGGCGGGCTCGGGAAGCCGGGGCCGGTGACCCGTACGGCCGACGGGGCGCACTGGAGTTACCCCGCCAAGGGGCTGAAGGTGACGGCGAGTTCGGAGCGCGGGCGGCTGCGGATCAGGCTGCGGGCGGACCGCGACGGGTCGGTCAGCTGGCCGGTGACCGGTACCGACCGTGCCGCCTCCGCCGTCCAGCTGCCGCGCGGTGAGGGTCTGGACATCCCCGTACGGGACGCCTTCTGGAACGCCGGCTCCGAGAAGGGCGGGCTGGCCGGCAGCACCGTCGACATGGGCGAGGGCCTCTCGATGCCCCTGTGGGGCTATTCCATGGGCGGGGCGGGCGGTAAGGGCGGGAGAGGCGTCAGCTATCTCACCCCCACCGACATCGGCACCTCGCTGCGCTTCACCTCCACCGGGGGCCGGCTGCGCACCACGGCCGCGCATGCCTTCGACGCCGGTGAGGGCACCCGCGACTACGACGTCTCCTTCTCCCTCACCGACGGCAACCCGGTGGCCCCCGCCGCCGACTACCGCTCCTACCTCTCCCAGCACCGCCAACTCGGCAGCCTGCGCAAGAAGATCGAGCGGAACCCGGCCAGCGGCAAGCTGCTGGGTGCGTTCCACGCGTATGTGTGGGGCGATGCGCGGACCGCCGCCGGGGTGGACAGGCTGAAGAAGCTGGGCGTGGACCGGATGTGGCTCGGCTACGACTCCGGCCCCGGCCCGATGAACGCGCAGGCGGTGCGGGCCGCCAAGAACGCCGGCTATCTCGTCGGCCCGTACGACACCTTCGCCAACGGCCAGGACCCCAAGAGCGCCGACAGCCCCACCTCCGTCTGGCCCGACCGGGTCTACCCCGACTTCTGTGTCCGCAAGGCCGACGGCACACCGGAGACGGGCTTCGGCAACCGCGGCTGCTACCTCAGCTCGCGCGCCTTCGAGAAGGCCGAGCCGGCCAAGCACTACCTCGCCGACCGCACCCGCAAGATGGTCGCCAACGGCGCGGACAGCTACTTCCTCGATGTGGATGCGACGGGAGAGGTGTTCCGCGACCACGGCAAGGGTCATGAGATGACCAAGGCCGGCGACCGCGCGAGCCGCCTGGCCCGGATGAAGCGGCTGTCGAAGACCCTCGTCCTCGGCTCGGAGGCCTCCCAGGCCTGGGCCAACAAGGTGGTGGCCTACAACCACGGCTCGGGCACCCCGGTCGACGACGGCCTGTGGAAGCTGGAGCGCGACAAGAAGAAGTGGGGCGGCTACTACCCGGAGAAGGCCCCCGGCGCCTTCTTCAAGCCGGTGCGGCTGCCCCGCCGGATGGCCACCGCCATGTACGAGCCGAAGTACCGCGTCCCGCTCTACGAGACCGCGCTGCACGGCTCGCTGGTCAACGCCGAGCGCTGGGAGCTGTCGTACGAGAAGCTGCCGGCCCAGAAGACCACCCGGGCGCTGCTGGCGATGCTCTACAACACGCCGCTCAACTATGTCCTCGACGGCCCGACGATCGCCAGGAACGGGCCCGGGCTGGCCGCGCTGCAGAAGTACTTCTCGCCGCTGCACCGCGCCGCGGGCACCGAGCGGATGACCTCGTTCCGGTGGCTGACCGGAGACCGTACGGTCCAGCGCACGGTCTTCGGCGACGGCAGGCTGACCGTGACCGCCAACTTCGGCACCAAGGCCGTGGGCGGACTGCCCGGCGGCTGTGTGGACGCCGAGCTCGCCGGCGACAAGCAGCCGCGGCGGCTGTGCCCGGCGCAGCTGAACGGCTGACCGGCCGGCGCGGGGCGGGCCGCCCTCACACGGCGCCCGCCCCGCCACTGAGGGCAGCGTTCCGCCCGGGAAACAGTGCAGATGCGGGCGGGTAACAGCCGGACCGCAGGCTGACGGGCATGACCTCGATGCCGCCGCACCCGGATGCCACGCCAGACGCCGCACCTGGCACCCCCACCCTCGTCCTCATCGGCCACGGCATGGTCGGCCAGCGCTTTCTGGAGGAGCTGGCCGACCGCGGTGTCACCGAGCGGGCGCGGGTGGTCGTGCTGTGCGAGGAGCCCCGCCCGGCCTACGACCGCGTCCAGCTGACCTCGTACTTCGCCGGCCGTACCCCGGACGACCTGAGTCTCGCCGAGCCGGATTTCATGGCCCGGCACGGCATCGAGCTGCACCTCGGCGACCCCGCCACGGCCGTCGACCGCACCACCCGCACGGTCACCGCCCGCTCCGGTCTGACCGTCCGCTACGACGCCCTGGTGCTGGCCACCGGCTCCTACCCGTTCGTGCCGCCGGTGCCGGGCAAGGACAGCGCGGGCTGTTTCGTCTACCGCACCATCGAGGACCTGCTCGCCATCGAGGAGTACGCCAAGAACGCCCGTACCGGTGTGGTGGTCGGCGGCGGACTGCTCGGCCTGGAGGCGGCCGGGGCGCTCAAGGGGCTCGGACTGCGCACCCACATCGTGGAGTTCAGCCCGCGGCTGATGGCCCTCCAGGTCGACGAGGGCGGGGGCCGGGCGCTGCGCCGTACGGTCGAGGGGATGGGTCTGGAGGTGCACACCGGAGTCGGCGGCAAGGAGATCGTCGCGGACGGGGCGGGCGCGGTCGCCGCCATGGGGCTGTCCGACGACTCCCGTATCGACACCGACCTGGTCGTCTTCTCGGCCGGTGTCCGCCCCCGCGACCAGCTCGCCCGGGACTGCGGGCTGCCGGTCGGCGAGCGCGGCGGCATCGTCATCGACGAGCGGTGCCGCACCGGCGACCCGGACGTGTACGCCATCGGCGAGTGCGCGCTGGCCGCGGACGGCCGGGTCTACGGCCTGGTGGCGCCGGGCTATGACATGGCGCGGGTGGCGGCCGCCGGCATCGCCGCCGGCCTCGCCGACGGCAGCGCCCCGGACACCGGATTCACCGGCGCGGACCTGTCGACCAAGCTGAAGCTGCTCGGCGTGGACGTCGCGTCCTTCGGCGATGCGCACGGCACCACCGAGGGCGCTCTGGACGTGGTCTACGCCGACTCCCGCAGCGGCGTCTACAAGAAGCTGGTGATCGGCGCTTCGGGCGAGCTGCTGGGCGGGGTGCTGGTCGGCGACGCCGAGTCGTACGGCATGCTGCGCCCGCTGACCGGCACCGTTCCCCCTCTGGCGCCCGAGCAGCTGGTGCTGCCCGCCGGGGTCGCGGCCGAGGGCGGCGGCGCGCTCGGACCGTCCGCGCTGCCGGACACTGCGGTGCTGTGCAACTGCCACAACGTGACCAAGGGGACGGTGCGGGCCGCGGTCACCGAGCACTCCTGCGGCACCCTCCCCGAGATCAAGAAGTGCACCAAGGCCGGTACCGGCTGCGGCAGCTGCGTCAAGTCGCTGACCGCCGTGATGAACGACGAACTGACCGCGTCCGGCGCCACCCTCGACACCGGTCTGTGCGGCTGCTTCCCGCACACCCGCGCCGAGCTCTACGAGATCGTCCGCACCCTGCGGCTGACTTCCTTCGCCGCGCTGCTGGACTCGCACGGCCGGCCGGCGGCCAGGAACGGCGACGGCTGTGAGATCTGCAAGCCCACCGTCGGCTCGATCATCGCCTCCCTCGCGCCCACCGTCGGCGCCGGCGGTTATGTCCTCGACGGGGAGCAGGCCGCCCTCCAGGACACCAATGACCACTTCCTCGCCAACCTCCAGCGCAACGGCTCGTACTCGATCGTGCCGCGCATCCCCGGCGGGGAGATCACCCCGGAGAAGCTGATCGTGATCGGCGAGGTGGCCCGCGACTTCGGCCTCTACACCAAGATCACCGGTGGTCAGCGGATCGATCTGTTCGGCGCCCGCGTCGATCAACTCCCGCAGGTGTGGGAGCGGTTGGTGGCGGCCGGCTTCGAGTCGGGGCATGCGTACGGCAAGGCGCTGCGCACCGTGAAGTCGTGCGTCGGCCAGACCTGGTGCCGCTACGGCGTCCAGGACTCGGTCCGTATGGCCATCGAGCTGGAGCTGCGCTACCGGGGCCTGCGCTCGCCGCACAAGCTGAAGTCCGCGGTCTCCGGGTGTGCGAGGGAGTGCGCGGAGGCCCGCGGCAAGGACTTCGGGATCATCGCCACCTCCCTCGGCTGGAATCTGTACGTGGGCGGAAACGGTGGCGCGGACCCGCGCCACGCCGACCTGCTCGCCCAGGACTTGAGCGACGCCGAGCTGATCCGCCTGATCGACCGCTTCCTGATGTTCTACATCCGCACCGCCGACCGCCTGGAGCGCACCTCCGCCTGGCTGGAGCGGATCGAGGGCGGCCTCGACCACGTACGGGACGTCGTCGTCCATGACTCGCTGGGGCTGTGCGACGAGCTGGAGGCCCTGATGGCCGCGCATGTCACCCACTACCGCGACGAGTGGGCCGAGACCCTCGCCGACCCCGAGCGGCTGGCCCGCTTCGTCTCCTTCGTCAATGCGCCCGACGCACCCGATCCGTCCGTCCGCTTCGTACCGGAGCGCGACCAGGTCAAGCCGGATCTGACGCTGCTGGCCGGACCGACACTGCCCGTTCGCACCCTGGAAGGGACCTCCGTCTGATGACTACCGCCACCGCACCGCTCACCCGCCCCGAGGCCGACGCCCCGCCCGCCGCGCTCGAGATCCGCTGCGCCCAGGGCTGGGTCGCGGTGTGCACGCTGGACGACCTCACCCCTGGGCGCGGGGTCGCCGCCCTCCTCCCGGACGGCACCCAGGCCGCGCTCTTCGTCGACCGCGCCGGCCGGCCGTACGCGATCGCCAACCGCGATCCGTTCACCGGCGCCCAGGTGCTCTCCCGCGGTCTGACCGGCTCGGCCGACGGCCGGGCGTTCGTGGCATCGCCGCTGCTCAAGCAGCGTTTCGATCTGGCCTCGGGGGACTGCCTGGACGACCCTTCGACTTCGGTGGCGACCTACCCCGTACGGACGCGGGGCGGGGAGCGCGACGACTGAGGCCCGCCCCGGAAGCACAAGCGCAACCCACCGGTTGCACCTCCTGTCGCCACGTGCAACCATCGGGTAGCACGTAAGGCACCGAGAAGGGCACGCCAGGAGGAGCACCTCATGAGCACCGACAGCAACCAGCACAAGGACGGCGGCACCGAGGCCGCGGACCGCATCGAGCGGGAGATCAGCATCGCCGCACCCGTGGAGCGGGTCTGGGCCGTGCTCACCGAGCCGGAACACGTCGGCTCGTGGTTCGGCCAGGGCGAGCCCACGCCGGTCGACCTGCGGCCGGGCGGCATCATGGAGCTCGACCACGGCGAGTACGGCCAGTTCCTCACCAAAATCGTGAAGGTGGACCCGCCGCACCACTTCTCGTACCGCTGGGCCAGCGCGCACCCCGGTGAGGTGGCCGTCGAGGGCAACTCCACCCTCGTCGAATTCACCCTCACCCCGGAGGGCGACGGCACCCGTCTGCGCGTGGTGGAGACCGGCTTCGCCGGCCTCGTCATCCCCGAGGAGCGGAAGAAGACCGCCGGGTACGAGAGCCACTCCGAGGGCTGGTCCGGCCAGGTGGAGAACATCCGGCGGTACGCGGAGCAGCTCGCGGGATGACGAGGGCTGCAGGAGCGGGCGGGGGCCGGGGCTCGGGCGCCGGCCGGGCCCCGGGCTCGGGGGCGGGCGCGGGCCAGAGCTCGGGCGGGGGTGCGGGCGCGGGCTCGGGCCAGGGCGCGGGCTCGGACGCCGTGGCGGAGGTGTTCTCCGCACTGGCGGATCCGACCCGCCGCCGGATACTCGACGCCCTCGCCGCACACGGCGAGGCGACCGCCACGGTCCTGGCGGCCGAACTCCCGGTCAGCCGCCAGGCCATCGTCAAACACCTGGGCGTCCTGGACCGGGCCGGTCTGGTCGCCGGCCACCGGGAAGGCCGGGAGGCGCGCTACCGGGTCATACCGGAGCGGCTGGGCGTCACCGCCCGGTGGATGGACCGGGTGGCCGCCGCGTGGGACACCCGTCTCTCGGCGATCAAGCGCCTCGCCGAAGGGGAGTGACCCGGGCGGCCACCGGGCAACGGGGCGGGCGGAGAGGGAGGTACCGGAAGGCGAGGGACCGTACGGGAAGGCAAGGGCGGGGCCGCGCCGCTGTCCGGGCGGGGTCCGGCGGGCCGCGCCCGTCACCCTCCGTCCCTCTCCGGTCCCGGCCGCCCCGCCCACGTACTCTGGTCGCCCCCTACGGAGGAGCACAGGCGTGACCCGGTGGAACACCAGCCACATCCCCGACCAGACCGGCCGCTCGGCGGTCGTCACGGGCGCCAACAGCGGCCTCGGCTATGTCACCGCCCGCGAACTGGCCCGCCACGGCGCCCGCGTGCTGCTGGCCTGCCGCAACGAGGCGCGGGGCAGGGCCGCGCTGGAGCGGCTGCGGGCCGAGGTCCCCACCGCCGAGGCCGAGTTCCGGCCGCTCGACCTGGCCGATCTGTCCTCCGTGCGGGATTTCGCCGCCGCCCTCGACGACTTCGACGGCGACCGCCTCGACCTGCTCGTCAACAACGCGGGCGTGATGGCGCTGCCGTACCGGACCACCGCCGACGGCTTCGAGATGCAGTTCGGCACCAACCACCTCGGCCACTTCGCGCTGACCGGGCTGCTGCTGCCCAAGCTCCTCGCCACGCCCGGCGCCCGGGTCGTCACCGTCTCCAGCATGCTGCACGCCCTCGCCGACCTCGACTACACCGACCTCAACAGCGCGCGCTCCTATCGCCGCTGGATCGCCTACGGCCGCTCCAAGAGCGCCAACCTGCTCTTCACCCACGAGCTGACCCGGCGGCTGGCCGCGGCCGGCTCGCAGGTCGTCGCGGCCGCCGCGCACCCCGGATACGCCGCCACCAACCTCGCGACGGCGGGCGTCCGGATGGAGGGCCGCACCTCCGCCGAGCGCATGGTCGACCTGGCCAACCGCGCGCTCGCCCAGTCCCCGGACGGCGGCGCCCTGGGCACCCTCTGCGCCGCCACCGCCCCGCACATGCGGCCGGACTCCTTCATCGGCCCGCGCAGCGGACTGCGCGGCGCCCCCGTCCAGTCCTTCCGCGCCCCCTGGACCAAGAAGGACACCAACAGCGCACGCCTGTGGGCCGCCTCGGAGGAGCTCACCGGCGTCCGCTACGACTTCTCACGGCCGGCGGCGGCCCTCTGACCGGCACGGCCGGGAAAGAGCGGTCATCTGCCGCTTGCGGTTCCGCCTGGAGACAGGCGGAACCGCACGTGGTGACGCCGCATTGTCAGTGCCCCGACCTACCGTGACGTCATGAACTCCGCCATGGATTACGACGGTCACTGCGCCGAAATCGTCCACCAGGCCGACCTGCTGGCGTCCTGCCTCATCGAGCGGGACACCGACCTGACGACCACCGTCCCCTCCTGCCCCGAATGGAACCTCGCCCAGCTGCTCCGGCATCTGGGCGAGGCCCATCGCTGGGTGGCGGAGCTCGTACGGACCCGGGCGACCGAACCCCCGCCCGACACCGCCCTCCGCATCCTGCCCCGCGACACCGCCCGGTCCCCGGCCGAGCTCGCCGCCTGGCTCGCCGAAGGCGCCCGGCTCCTCGCGGACACGCTCCGCGGCACCGGCCCCGACGCCCGGATCTGGACCCCGCTCCCCTCCGGCTCCCCGCGCTTCTTCGCCCGCCGCATGACCCACGAGACGGTCATGCACCGGGCCGACGCGACCCTGGCCCTCGGCAGGGACTTCACCGTCGACCAGCGGGTCGCCCTCGACAGCCTCGACGAGTGGATGGAACTTGGCTCCCTGCCCGAGATGTTCGACTTCCACCCGGACCGACGCGAACTCCTCGGCCCCGGCCGCACCCTGCACTTCCACGCCACGGACACCCCACCGGAAGCGGCCGCCGACTGGCCCGTCGACCTCACCGGCGACACCCTCGCCTGGCGCCGCGCCCAGGAACCGGCCGCCGTCTCGGTCCGCGCACCCCTGACGGACCTCTTGCTCCTCATCTACGGCCGCCTCCCCGGCGACAGCGACACCTTCGAGATCGTCGGCGATGCGGAACTGCTGGAGTTCTGGCTGGCGCGGGTGCTCTTCGGGTGAGCGCCGGCGTACGGAAGCATCGGCGGTACCTACGGGCACAGCGGCTGACGACCTGAGGCGGGACGGCCTGTGTGCAGGGGCGGAGGCGGCCGCCCGCCCGCCCCGGAAGCGAACCAACCGGGCCGCCACGGCGTGAGTTAGGTTGACCACCACCCACACGAACCAGCGCCGAGGAGACAGCATCATGACCGACTCCGACCGGCCGGACAGCGCTCCCGGCCTGCCCCCTACGCCTCCCCCGCTCCCTCCGGAGACCGGCCCGCAGCCCGTGCCGACGAACGAGGCCGAGGCACTGGAGATCGGCCGCCGGCACTACCCCGAGGTCGGCTCACCGGACGGGCCGACGGGCCTGTTCGTCCACGAATTCGACGACGGCTACCTGATCCACGCGAGCTGGCCGCCCGCCGAGGACCCCACCGCTCCTCCTGCGGAGCCCGGGGGAAGCAATGTCGTCATCGCCAAGGCCGACGGCGAGGTGACCTTCCTGCCCAACTTCCCTCCGGAATCGGCGGTTGAGCTCTACTACCAAGTCCACGGCCGGCGGACTTCCTGAGCCCTCCCCGACCGAAGCTCCCCCGCTGCGCGGAGCCGGGCCCGCCGGTGGCCCTGGTGAGCCGTCAACACGGCACGCACCGCATCCACACCTTCCCGGAACACACGCTGCCCGACGGGCTGACGGACGGACCGACGCGCCGCACACTCAGGGAATTCGGGCTGCCCGCGATGAGCAACGAAGACGGCCTGGCCAGCTGTCCGTACGGCGATCACCGGACGGCCGTCTCCGACGAGATCCCCTGGCCATCGGGCATGGAATGCCCCCAGGAGCGCCCCACGCCGCGGGCTAACGGGCGTCCCGCGTAAGAAGACCATGCTGAACAGGAGAGAATCCGGTATGCCCCAGGACACGCCCACCCCGCCGACCACCCCCGAGGAAGCGCTCGCCATCGTCCGCAGCCGCTACGCCCAGCCCAAGCTGCCGGACGGCTCCCCCGCCCCGATGCACGTCCACGAATTCGACCTCGGCTACCTCGTGTACGCCGGCTCCCCCCGTACACCGGACGCATCCGGCCGGCCGAAGCCGGCCCCGCCAGGCGGGTCAAAGGTCATCGTGGCCAAGGACACCGGCGAAACCGTCACCGTGCCCAACTTCCCCACCGAGGCGGCCATCGAGCTGTACCGCAAGCAGCGTCGGGCGGATACGTAGCAAGGCCGGCCCGCTCAAGTCAGCTCGTCCGCCGACAGATCCCTCAGCAGTCCGTCCGCCCAGCCGGCGGGCCAGTGTGCGTACGGCGTCCGTGCCGAGGCCCTGGCCGTGTCGCCGGGCCGTGAGGAAGATGTCGATGCTTGCGTGACGGAATTCGGGGTCGCTCTCCTCGTCGAACTGAATCGCCCCGATGCCCTCACCGTCGACGACGAGCGCGTGACGGCTGCCGGTCGGCCACCGGCCACCGGCCACCCGCGGACGACACCCCCACCCGGCCCCCCGTTTCGTCCAGATGCCATGCGCGCTTCACAGTCGTACGGCAGAGTGGACGGTCGCACCGTCGGTGATCGATGATCACCGGTAGGTTACGAGCGCAGGGGGCGACGTGCCATGACGGAGATCAACAGGCGGCGGCTGTTGGCGGCCGGCGGCGGGCTGGCCCTTGCCGCGGGGACGGCGACGGCGTGCGGGTCCAACACCGGGCGCGGGGGCGGTGGTTCGGGGCCCGGGATCCGTCAGTGGTACCACCAGTACGGGGAGCCGGGGGCCGAGCGGGCCGTGAAGCGGTACGCCGCCGCGTACAAGAAGGCGAACGTCTCGGTGCAGTGGCGGCCGGGCGACTACGACCGGCAGACCGCGGCCGCGCTGCTCACCGACTCGGGGCCGGACGTCTTCGAGGTCAACGGGCCGCTGCTGGAGCAGATCCAGGGCGGGCAGGTGGTCGACCTGACCGCCGAGGTCGAGCCGGTCAAGGACGACTTCCACCAGGCCGTGCTGGCACCGAAGATCTGGCAGGACAAGATCTGGGGCATCCCGCAGGTCATTGACATGCAGGTGCTGTACTACCGCAAGAGCCTGCTGAAGAAGGCCGGGGTGCGGCCGCCGCAGACGCTCGACGAGTTGGTGGACGGGGCGAAGAAACTCAGCGACAAGAAGGCCAAGGGGCTGTTCCTGGGGAATGACGGCGGGGTCGGAGTGCTCGGCGGCACGCCGTTGTTCGCCGCCGGGCTGAGTCTGATCGGTGCGGACGGCAAGGCCGGGTTCGACGATCCTGCTGCGGCTCGTGCGCTCGGGAAGATCCGGCAGCTGTACGCGGACAAGTCGCTGCTGCTGGGGGCGCCCACGGACTGGTCCGATCCGGCCGCGTTCATCCAGGGACTGACCGCGATGCAGTGGTCGGGGCTGTGGGCGCTGCCGCAGATCAAGAAGGCGCTGGGGGACGACTTCGGAGTGTTGCCGTTCCCGAAGGACGGGAGCGGAGGGAAGCCTTCCGTTCCGGTGGGCGCCTATGGCTCCGCGGTCAGCTCGCGCAGCAAGCGCAAGGCGGAGGCGAAGGCGTTCGCCAAGTGGCTGTGGGTGGACCGCACCGAGTACCAGCAGGACTTCGCGCTCTCGTACGGCTTCCACATCCCGGCCCGGATCTCCCTGGCGAAGAAGGCCCGGCAGCTGCAGGCCGGCCCGGCGGCGGACGCGGTCCGGTTCGCCACCGATCACGGCTATGCCGAGCCGCTGTTGTGGACGACAGCGGACCGTACCGCCTATCAGGACGCGCTGAGCCGGATCATCAAGGACGGCACCAACCCGGAGAGTGAGCTGAAGACTGTGGTGCGCAAGGTCAACGCGGAACTCCAGCGGGTCAAGAAGAAGTGACGGCGGGCGGGACCGAACAGGCGGTCACAGACGTACCGGCCCCCCGGGCCGCAGCGGTGCCGGTCGCCGAGCCACGCTCGTTCGGCGCCCGGCTGCTCGGCCCGCAGCGGCGGAATCTCTGGTTCTGGCTCTTCGTCGGGCCGTTCGCGATCGGGCTGGGGCTGTTCACGTACGTGCCGCTGGCGTGGAGCGTCTACCTGAGCTTCTTCGACGCGCACAACACCGTGAGTCCGGCCGGCGCGGATTTCGTCGGACTGGGCAACTACGGCGCGATGCTGAGCGATCGGGCGTTCCTCGGCAGCCTGGGGACGTTCCTGCTGTTCACGGCGTTCATCGTGCCCGCGACCTATGTACTCTCGCTCGCACTCGCGCTGATGGTGAACCGGCTGCGCTTCGCCCGGGCGTTCTTCCGGTCGGTGTTCTTCCTGCCGACGGCCTGCTCGTATGTCGTCGCGGCGGTGATCTGGAAGCTGTCGATCTTCAACGGGGTGCGGTTCGGCCTGGCCAACACCGTCCTGGGGTGGTTCGGCGCGGACCAGACCGCCTGGCTGTCGACGACCGATCCGCCCTGGTACTGGCTGGTCATCGTGACCGTACGGCTGTGGCTGCAGGCCGGGTTCTACATGATCCTGTTTCTGGCCGGGCTGCAGCGGATCTCGCCGCAGCTGTACGAGGCGGCGGCGGTGGACGGGGCACGGCCCGGCTGGCAGGTCTTCCGGCACATCACCTTTCCGCAGTTGCGTGCCACCTCCGTCGCGGTGGTGCTGCTGTTGGTGATCAATGCGTTCCAGGCGTTCGACGAGTTCTACAACCTGCTGAGCGATGCGCGCGGCTATCCGCCGTATGCCCGGCCGCCGTTGGTCTACCTGTACTACACGGCGCTCGGACGGGACCAGAATCTCGGGCTGGGCAGCGCGGGTGCGGTCATTCTGGCGCTGATCATCGCGCTGGCGACGGTCGTGCAGGCCCGCTGGTTCGGCCTCGGCCGCAAGGAGGAGTGAGCACCGATGCATGACGCGCTGACCAGAGCCGGGCGCGCACTGCGGGTCGTCGTCCTGATCACCCTCGCGCTGCTGTTCCTCATCCCCTTCTATCTGCTGGTGCGGAACGGGCTGGCGACCGAGCACGACATCACCGCGCCCGGCTGGACGTTCTTCCCGCACGCGCTGCAGTGGTCGAACCTGACCGAGGTCTTCCGGGACCCGAACCTCCCCATGGCGCGGGCGCTGCTCAACTCGACGCTGATCGCGGTGTCGACGACCGTCGGCACGGTGCTGTTGGCGTCGCTCGCGGGGTACGGCCTGGCCCGGATCCCGTACCGGCACGCCAATGCCGTCTTCTACACGATCCTGGGGACGCTGATGGTCCCGGCGGCCGTGACGTTCGTGCCGAGCTTCGTCCTGGTGTCGTCGCTCGGGTGGATCTCCACGCTGCGGGGGCTGGTCATTCCGACGCTGTTCAGCGCGTTCGCCTGCTTCATCTTCCGGCAGTACTTCCTGGGCTTCCCCCAGGAGCTGGAGGACGCGGCGCGGGTCGACGGGCTCGGCCACTGGCGGACGTACTGGCGCATCGTGGTCCCCAACGCCCGGCCGGTCTTCGCCGCCGTCGGCACCATCGTCTTCATCGGTGCCTGGAACGCGTTCCTGTGGCCGCTGGTGATCGGGCAGGACCAGGAGTCCTGGACGGTGCAGGTGGCGCTGTCGACGTTCACCACCGCGCAGAATCTCAATCTGCATGAGCTGTTCGTGGCCGCGGCGTTCTCCATCGCCCCGCTGGTGGTGGTCTTCCTGCTGCTCCAGCGGTACATCGTCGCGGGGGTGGAGCGCAGTGGGATCGATGACTGACGGATTGAGGACGCCTGCATGAGGAGGTACGGTGCGTGGCATGAGCACGCATCCGAATCTCCGTGAGGTGGCGCCGCGCGATCGCGGCCCCCACGGCGAGTGCGCGCCCCGCGGCCTGAGCTTTCTGCGCCGCCGCGGCCGGGTGGGGTCTCCCCCGGCCGGTTGTTCCTGTACGTCCTGACGCGTTCGCGCTCTGACGGCTTCGCGTACTGACGACTTCGCGCTCTGACTGCTTCGCGCACTGACGTCCGGCGGCCGGTGGTCCCACGACCGCCTCCGCCGTGGCCGCACCACGATTCCCACCCGCCATGGTCATGGCTTCCCCGCTCCCCCGCCTCCCCTTCCCGCCTTCAGGAGGACCAGTTGACGACGCTCGCCGATTCCGCGGCTCCCCTCGCCCCTGCCCTGCGCCCGCACCGCATCCCCGCCGACGGCCTGTACGAAGGGCACCGTATCCTGCGCCGGACTCCCGAGGACTGGGACGACCGGCCCTACGAGCGCTTCGAGGTCGTACCGCAGGCCGCCACCATCGGGGCCGAAATTCGTGGACTGGACCTGTCCCGCCCGCTGTCCGACGGCCTGCACGCGGAGCTGAACCGGGCGCTGCTGGAGTGGAAGGTGCTGTTCTTCCGCGGGCAGCATCTGAGCTCCGCCGCACAGCGCGAATTCGCCGGCAATTGGGGTGAGCTGGAGACCAACCCGTTGCTGGCGCGGGGCGATTCGAAGGATGTGGTGCGGTTCGACAAGGCGGCCGGCGGCGTCCCGACGTTCGAGAACGTATGGCACACGGATGTCACGTTCCGGGAACGGCCGGCGCTCGGTGCGGTGCTGCAACTGCGGGAGGTCCCGCCCGCGGGCGGAGACACGATGTGGGCCGATATGGCCGCGGCATACGACAATTTGCCTCCGGAAATCCGGGCACGGATCAATGAGGCGCGGGCGGTGCACGACTATCTCCCGGGTTTCGCGCGCTTCTACTCAGCGGCTCAACTGGCGCCATTCCAGGAGGAGTTCCCGCCGGTCGAGCATCCGGTGGTGCGCCGGCACCCGGAGACCGGGCGGCGGATGCTGTTCGTCAACGCCTCCTTCACCACCCGGATCGTGGGTCTCGGGGAGGCGGCGAGCGACCGGCTGTTGCGGCTGTTGTTCCAGCAGGCGCAGGTGCCGGAGTTCCAGGTGCGGTGGCGCTGGCAGGCGGGGGACCTCGCGTTCTGGGACAACCGCGCCACCCAGCACTATGCGGTGAACGACTACGGGCCGCACCGCCGGGTCGCCGAACGGGTCGCCATCGCGGGCGATCGCCCCTACTGACCGGGGGCCTGTCGCGGCTGCCGCCGGTCAGGACGCACCTGACCGGCGGCAGGACGTATCCACCGGGCGGCAGGGCCCGTCCGACGGACGGCGGGACCTGCCCGGCGGTCAGCGGGACCTGTCCGACGGACTGCAGGACCTGTCCGACGGACTGCGGGCGGAGCCCGTCAGGCGGCAGTACGTACCGGGCGCGCGGCACGAGGTACCCCACGCGCCCGGAGACGCACCCGGCGCGGCTCACCCCAGCCGTTCGTACGCCGCCGCCTCCGCCGGGCGCGCACCGCGCAGCAGGGCCGCGCCCAGCGGGGTGAGGGTGTGCAGTACCGCGTTGCCCTGCCGCAGGGTGACCAGCAGGCCGGCATCGCGGAGCACCGTCGCATGCTGGCTGGCGGAGGCCAGCGAGACATCGGCGCGGCGGGCGAGTTCGCTGGTGGTGCAGCCGACGCCGATGCCCTGGAGTATCGCGGAGCGGGTCTGGCCGACGAGCCGGCCGAGGGAACGTTCCGGCGGGACCGGCGGGGTGAACCGCGGGGTCTGGTGTTCCACGGGGTAGACCAGCACGGGCGTCAGATCCGTGTTGTGGAACGTGACGGGCGTGCGGCGGCAGAAGTACGACGGCAGCAGCAACAGCCCCCGGCCGCGGAGGTGGAGGTCGCGGTCCACCGGATAGTCGGCCTCCAGGACCGGCGGGCGCCAGCGCATCATCGGCGGGAGCGAGGCCAGCAGCCGGTCCGCGCCGCCGTCGAGCAACGCCCTGCCGCGAGCGGCCCGGTCGGCCTCGATACGGCTCTGGACGCGCGGCCAGTACGGGGCGACGGCCGCCTCGTAATAGCGCTGGAGGATCCCGGCGAGCCTGCCGAGGGCACGGGTGTCGCCCTCGGCCATCGCCCGTATCCACGACGGGAGCGGGCGGGCGGCCGTGGAGAGCCGGGCGAGTTCCTCGCGCAGCCGGCCGGCCGGCGTCTCGCGCAGTGCGGCGAGTGCGTCGGTCATGCCGAGGAGCCCTTCGGCGGGCGTCAGGAAATCGGGGAAATATCCGCGGGTGGGCACGAGCGGCGCCAGCAGTCGCGCTTCGCCATTCAACCTTCCGCGTGTTTCCGATCGCCATTTGCCGAACGCCGAATCGTCCCGTCGGTCGCGCAGCCGATGAAAGCTTAAGACGGTCTCCCACAGTGCGTCCGGGCGTGCCGCAATGCGTACACGGGCCAGATCGAGTCCACTGAAATGGACGCGTAACACCGAACCCCCACCCCTGGTTTCCTCAGTCGGCCCCCGGCACGCCTGAGTATGCACGCCAACACGTGCGGTCACCATGCCCTTTTGGCCAGACTTGAAAGTGGTCGCGCCACCCGGCGGGTGGGAGGAAAGCTTGTACTCAATTCAGCGGCGGTGCGAACGGACCGGATTGCTCGATCCCGTGGGGGGTGATGAGCAACCACCCGGCCACTCGCCAGCCCCGCTGAAGGCCGCCTTCCCGCGCCGACCGGGGTGGCGGCAGCTCCCGAGGGGGGAGTCCGGAGAAAGCGAGGGCGGCACCTCCGCACAGGTGCCGCCCTCGTTCGGGTGCCGGAGCCGACAGCCGGGCGGTTGAGGGTTGGGCCCGAACCGCCGTACTCCGGTGGTCTTTCCGGCCACCGCGGGCGCACTCGGCGTCCACGGTGACCGAGGGGGTCAGCGGTGCTCGCTGTCCCCGGTGCGGTCAGCGGCTGTCGCTGCCCTTGGACTCCGCGGCCGCGCGGCCCGCCTCCAGCCGTGCGACCGGAATGCGGAACGGGGAGCAGGAGACGTAGTCCAGGCCCACCTCGTGGAAGAAGTGGACGGACTCCGGGTCACCGCCGTGCTCGCCGCAGACACCGAGCTTGAGGTCCGGGCGGGTGGCCCGGCCGGCCGCGACGGCGTTGCGGACCAGGGAGCCCACGCCGTCCTTGTCGATGGTCTCGAACGGGCTGACGCCGAAGATGCCCTTCTCCAGGTACGCGGTGAAGAAGCTGGCCTCGACGTCGTCGCGGCTGAAGCCCCAGACCGTCTGCGTGAGGTCGTTCGTACCGAAGGAGAAGAAGTCGGCGGACTCGGCGATCTGACCGGCCGTGAGGGCGGCGCGGGGCAGCTCGATCATCGTGCCGAGGCTGAGCTTGAGGTCGATGCCGTGGCTCTTCTCGACCTCGGCGATGACCTGCTCGGCCTCCTCGCGGACGATCTCCAGCTCCTGGACGGTACCCACCAGCGGGATCATGATCTCCGCGCGCGGGTCGCCCTTGGCGTTCTTGCGCTCGGCGGCGGCCTCCGCGATGGCGCGTACCTGCATCGCGAACAGACCGGGGATGACCAGGCCGAGGCGCACGCCGCGCAGACCCAGCATCGGGTTCTGCTCGTGCAGTTTGTGCACGGCCTGCAGCAGCCGCAGGTCGTTCTCGTTGGCGTCCTTGCGGGCCTCGGCGAGCGCGACCCGCACCGACAGCTCGGTGATGTCGGGCAGGAACTCGTGCAGCGGCGGGTCCAGCAGCCGGACGGTCACCGGCAGCCCGTCCATCGACTCGAAGAGCTCGGTGAAGTCGGCCTTCTGGAGCGGCAGCAGCTCGTGGAGCGCGGCCTTCCGGTCGGTCTCGGTGTCGGCCAGGATGAGCCGCTCGACCATCTCCCGGCGCTCACCGAGGAACATGTGCTCGGTGCGGCACAGGCCGATGCCCTGGGCGCCGAACCGGCGGGCGCGGGCGGCGTCCTCGGCGTTGTCGGCGTTGGCCCGTACGCGCAGCCGGCGTACCCGGTCCGCGTACGCCATGATCCGGTGGACGGCCTTGACCAGCTCGTCGGCGTCGTCGGCGCCGGCGTGCATCCGGCCCTCGAAGTACTCCACGACCGGGGACGGCACGACCGGCACCTCGCCGGCGTAGACCTTGCCGCTGGAGCCGTCGATGGAGACGACGTCGCCCTCCTCGATGACGGTCCCGTCCGGGGTCGTCATCTTGCGGGACTTGGTGTCGACCTCCAGCTCCTCGGCGCCGCAGACACAGGTCTTGCCCATGCCGCGGGCGACGACGGCGGCGTGCGAGGTCTTGCCGCCGCGGGAGGTGAGGATGCCCTCGGCGGCGATCATGCCGTTGAGGTCGTCGGGGTTGGTCTCGCGGCGGATCAGGATGACCTTCTCGCCGGAGCGCGACCACTTGACGGCGGTGTACGAGTCGAAGACGGCCTTGCCGACCGCCGCGCCCGGGGAGGCGGCGATCCCACGGCCGATCATCTCGGACTTCGCGCCCAGGTCGAAGCGGGGGAACATCAGCTGCGCCAGCTGCGCGCCGTTGACCCGCTGGAGGGCCTCGGCCTCGTCGATCAGACCCTGGTCGACGAGCTGGGTGGCGATCCGGAAGGCGGCACCGGCGGTGCGCTTGCCGATCCGGGTCTGGAGCATCCACAGCTTGCCGCGCTCGATGGTGAACTCGATGTCGCACAGGTCCTTGTAGTGCGTTTCGAGCGTCTCCATGATCTGCATCAGCTGGTCGTACGACGCCTTGTCGATGCGCTCGAGGTCGGCGAGCGGCACGGTGTTGCGGATACCGGCGACGACGTCCTCGCCCTGCGCGTTCTGCAGGTAGTCGCCGTAGACGCCCTGGTGGCCGGTGGCGGGGTCGCGGGTGAAGGCGACGCCGGTGCCGGAGTCGGGGCCGAGGTTGCCGAAGACCATGGAGCAGATGTTGACCGCGGTGCCGAGGTCGCCGGGGATGCGCTCCTGGCGGCGGTAGAGCTTGGCGCGGTCGGTGTTCCACGAGTCGAAGACCGCGCGCACGGCGAGGTCCATCTGCTCGCGGGGCTCCTGCGGGAAGTCGCGGCCGGTCTCCTTGGACACGATGTCCTTGAAGTGCGCGACCAGGCTCTTGAGGTCGGCTGCGTCCAGCTCGATGTCGACGCGGACGCCCTTGGCCTGCTTGGCCTCCTCCAGCGCCTCCTCGAAGAGCTCGCCGTCCACGCCCAGCACGGTCTTGCCGAACATCTGGATCAGGCGGCGGTAGGAGTCCCACGCGAAGCGCTCGTCGCCGGCCTGCGCGGCGAGGCCGGAAACCGATGCATCGGAGAGGCCGATGTTGAGGACGGTGTCCATCATGCCGGGCATCGAGAACTTCGCCCCGGAACGCACCGATACGAGCAGCGGGTCGTCGGCCTGGCCGAGCTTCTTGCCCATCTTCCGCTCAAGGGCGTCGAGGTGCTCGGAGACCTCGGCACGCAGTGCCGCGGGCTCGGTGCCGCTTTCGAGGTAGACCTTGCAGGCTTCGGTGGTGATCGTGAAGCCGGGAGGGACGGGAAGCCCCAGGTTGGTCATCTCGGCGAGGTTCGCGCCCTTGCCGCCTAGAAGGTCCTTGAGGTCCTTGTTGCCCTCGGTGAAGTCGTAGACGAACTTCACGGACGAAGGCTGGGTTACGTGGGGATCTTGCGTTTCCGGCACGGCACTGACTCCTCGCCGACGGGCTGCCCTGACGGCCAGGAACATACCCAGATCGAAGGCGTATGGGTACGTCCACTTGGTCGACATACGTGTGTAACCAGTCGTCCGCCAGTAGATCGAAAGTGATCACGCATTCGGCGGTCCGTTCATTACCTGAATGCATCACTCCGCTAAGCACCCGAATCAGCAGTGGTGTGCTACTCACTGCAACGAATGGAGTAATCAGTCGAACACATGAAGCGTGGCACCCGGTGCCACCATTGGAGAGATGGAACCCCTCACGGACTGCTCATCTGAGCGCGACCCCTATCAGGGGTGGCGAGAATCACGCGCTCATGTGTGACGGGGTTCCATCATTTGGACCCTCGCCGGCCCTTCGCTCCGCAACCTGATCAAGGAATGCGTCCACCAGGATGCGCGCCCGCTCCCGTACGGCCGGCAGATCTGCCCGCAATTCGGCCACCAGCCGCTCCGGGGCGACCCCGACCTCGGCCGCGATCGCCTTCCCGTCCTCGTCGAACCAGGCCTGCAGCACCTCCGGCGTCAGCTCCGGATGGAACTGCACCCCCCATGAACGGCCGCAGACGAAGGCCTGCGAGGCGACCTCGTTACGCGCCAACTCCCGGGCACCCGGCGGCAGCAGCCAGCGGTCCCCGTGGAACTGGAACCAAGGCCCCGGGCCGACCAGGCCCGGCGCATCGGTCGTGATGCGGCTCCAGCCCAGCTCGAAGCGCGGGGCGACCTCGATGTCCCCACCGAGGGCCGTGGCCAGCGCCTGACCGCCGAAACAGATGCCGAGTACCGGTATCCCGGCCTCGTGCGCCGAGCGCAGCAGGGCCAGTTCCGCCTCGATCCAGGCATTCCTTCGCGCCACCGACCACGGAGCACCGAGCGTAAGGATCAGGTCATAGTTCTCGGCCGCAGGGAAGGCCACGTCGACGTCCGGGGTCGTATACCGCTCGGCCGGCACGACGAGCAGTTCGTCGAGCTCATAGCCCCGCTCGGCCAGCCGCTCACCTACGTGGCCCGCGGTGGACAGATGGTCGTGGATGATGACCAAGGCGCGCATGGTGGGTACTCCCCTGCTGTGGTGGGGCCTGCCGGGCCCTCGACCGAGGTGTTGTTCGGGATCGAACCTGGTTGTCGTGCGTACGGCCGGTCCCGCCCTCGATGGGTGGGGCAGTGGCAGCCTCCGGGGTGACGATCGCACCCCCGGTCATTCAAGAGCCCGACAGCCGCCACGGCAAAGGCGCCCGGCCAGGGGTGTCCCGGGACGCGACAGCCCGGCGAACCGGCCCTCGCCGCTTACCCCTTGGCCCGTCGTCCGCTCCGCCGCGGCCGGGGATCCTGGCCGTCCAGCAGCTCCAGCCGCCGGTCCTCGCCGCGGGTCTCGACCTGCACCACGATCCGGCGCAGCAGACCCGCCAGGTCCAGCGCCTCGTCGTCGCTCAGTCCCCCGGTGACAAAGACTTCCTCGGCGTTGAACTCCGGGAAGACCCGGCCCATCAGCTGCTCGCCCTCAGGGGTGAGCGTGAGCAGGGCGAGCCGCCCGTCGCTCGGGTGGCTCTTGCGCTCCATCAGGCCGCGGGCCTGGAGGGTGCGGGCGACGCCGGTGAGCGTGCCCTTGGAGATACCGGCCTCCTCGGCGACCCGGCGGGTCTCCCTCTCGCCCCCGATCCACACCACCCACAGCACGACGAAGGAGGTCCAGGTCAGCTCGGCGCCACGCAGTACGGAGTTCTCGAAGTGCTGCCGTACGGCGGCCGCGGCGCGGTAGATGTTCGCGACCGCGGCCATCTGCTCATGGCGGACAGGGGTGTCGCCGAGTTTGGCCTGGACGGCCTTTTCGGTGTCCTCGATGGAACGGTGCCCGCTCACCACGGCAGCTCCCTCAGCGTCGTCCGCGATCCCGCCCGCCCCGTGCGGGATCTCGTTCATGGCGGTGCGGGCTGCCGTGTCCCCACCCTGTGCTCCGCAGCCCGTACGGACTCAAACGGTATCGCGGGTGCACGTCGGCCCGCCTCGCTCGTGCGCCCGACACGCCGCTTTACGCACCTACGGGTCCGCGGCGCACCGTCGCCTCGGTCGTCACCGCCCCGGCACCGGGCCTTCGCGGCAGGCTCCCCTGCCGCGGGCGGAGACCGGCGTGGCTCGGCCCGCCCTCCGCATCCGGCTCAGCCGCCCGACGTGTCCAGCTCCGCGTCCGCGTCCACGCCCGCGCAGTCGTAGGGGTCGTTGAGCCAGCCGTCCGGCAGGACGACCCGGTTGCGGCCGGACGTACGGCCGCGGGGGCCGTCCGCGCCCACCGGCCACGGCTGGTCCAGGTCCAGCTCGGACAGCAGCGCGTCCAGCTCGTCGAGCGAGGAGGTCACCGCGAGGCTGCGGCGCATCTCGGAGCCGATCGAGAAGCCCTTCGTGTACCAGGCGACGTGCTTGCGGAAGTCGATCACGCCGCGGGTCTCGTCGCCGATCCACTCGCCGAGCAGGGTGGCGTGCCGCAGCATCACGGCCGCGACCTCCTTGAGCGTGGGCTGCGCGTACGTGCCCGTGCCCTCGAACGCGGCGACCAGATCGCCGAACAGCCACGGCCGGCCCAGGCAGCCGCGCCCCACGACCACCCCGTCGCAGCCGGTCTCGCGCATCATCCGCTTCGCGTCGTCCGCCGACCAGATGTCGCCGTTGCCGAGCACCGGGATCTCCGGGACATGCTCCTTGAGGCGCGCGATGGCGTCCCAGTCGGCGGTGCCGCCGTAGTGCTGGGCCGCGGTCCGCCCGTGCAGCGCGATCGCCGTGATGCCTTCCTCGGCGGCGATCCGCCCCGCGTCCAGGTAGGTGATGTGGTCGTCGTCGATGCCCTTGCGCATCTTCATCGTCACCGGCAGCGCACCCGCGTTCGCCACCGCCTCGCGCAGGATGGCGCGCAGCAGATTCCGCTTGTACGGAAGCGCCGAGCCGCCGCCCTTGCGGGTCACCTTCGGGACCGGGCACCCGAAGTTCAGGTCGATGTGGTCGGCGAGGTCCTCTTCCGCGATCATGCGGGCGGCCTTGCCGACGGTGTCCGGGTCGACGCCGTACAGCTGGATCGAGCGCGGCTTCTCGGTCTCGTCGAAGTGGATCAGCTGCATGGTCTTCTCGTTGCGTTCGACCAGCGCCCGCGTCGTGATCATCTCGCTGACGAAGAGGCCCTTGCCGCCGCTGAACTCCCGGCACAGCGTCCGGAACGGGGCATTGGTGATCCCGGCCATGGGCGCGAGCACCACGGGCGGCTGCACCGCATGCGGACCGATCTGCAGCAGAGTCATGACGGCGATACCTTCGGCTTTCTTCGGCTTCCTTGGACGGGACGGGCGGGCCGCGGCACGTACGGCGGTCCGGCCGCTGCGATCTCCCATTGTCCCGCACCGCGCGAGTGGCCCCGCCAGGGCTGGACGCGCGGGATCGTTGTAGCGTTCAACCATGCCTGAGCTCAGCCGTCGACGGCGTCTCCTGGTGCTGGCGATCTGCTGTATGAGCCTGCTGATCGTCAGCCTCGACAACACCATCCTCAATGTCGCCCTGCCGTCCATCCAGCACGAGCTGCACGCCTCGGTCTCCGGCATGCAGTGGACGATCGACGCCTACACCCTGGTCCTGGCGGCGCTGCTGATGCTGGCCGGCTCCACCGCCGACCGGCTCGGCCGGCGACGGATCTTCCTGATCGGTCTGGTGGTCTTCGCCGTCGGCTCGCTGCTGTGCAGCCTGGCTCCCGGCCTGGAGTGGCTGGTGGTCTTCCGGATGGTGCAGGCGGTCGGCGGCTCGATGCTCAACCCCGTCGCCATGTCGATCATCACCAACACCTTCACCGAACCGCGGGAGCGGGCCCGCGCGATCGGGGTGTGGGGCGGGGTCGTCGGCATCAGCATGGCGGCCGGGCCGGTGATCGGCGGGCTGTTGGTGCAGAGCGTCGGCTGGCGCTCGATCTTCTGGATCAACGTGCCGATCGGCGCGCTCGCGTTCTTCCTGACCCTGCGCTACGTCCCGGAATCCCGCGCTCCCAAGCCGCGCCGGGTCGACCCGGTCGGCCAGCTGCTGGTGATCGCGCTGCTCGGCTCGCTGACGTACGCGATCATCGAGGCCCCGGACGCCGGCTGGGTGTCGCCCGAAATCCTGACGTTCGTGCTGGTGGCGCTGATATCCCTGGCCGGTCTGATCGCCTACGAGCGGCGCCGTCGCGAACCCCTCATCGACCTGCGGTTCTTCCACAGCGCGCCGTTCAGCGGGGCCACGGTCGTGGCGGTGTGCGCCTTCGCCGCGCTGGCCGGCTTCCTCTTCATGAACACGCTGTATCTGCAGAACATCCGTGGCCTGTCCGCTTTGGGCGCCGGGCTCTACATGCTCCCCATGGCCGGGATGACGCTGGTCTTCGCGCCGGTTTCAGGGCGGCTGGTCGGCAACCGGGGGCCCCGGCTGTCGCTGCTCCTCGCCGGTATGGCGATGGGGGCGAGCGGGCTGCTCTTCGCGGCGTTCGACGCCCAGTCGACGAACCCGCTGCTGTTCACCGGCTATGTCCTGTTCGGCATCGGGTTCGGCCTGGTCAATGCGCCGATCACCAACACCGCGGTGTCCGGTATGCCCCGCTCCCAGGCAGGGGTGGCCGCCGCCGTCGCCTCCACCAGCCGGCAGGTCGGGCAGTCGCTCGGTGTCGCGGTGATCGGTGCCGTACTGGCGAGCGGGGCACATGCCGCCGCCGGCGCGGACGCCTTCGTCGCGGCCGCCCGCCCGGCATGGTGGATCATCGCCGGCTGCGGCGCGGCCGTTCTGCTGCTCGGCGCCCTGACAACGGGCCGGTGGGCGAAGGCGACGGCCGACCGCACGGCAACGCTGTTCGACGACGAGGCGCAGGGGTACCGGGCGGCGGACGCGCGGCCGTAGGGGGCGGGGAGGCGGCGGACGCACAGTCGTAGAGGCCGGGAGTCGGCGGGGACGCGCGATCGTGCGGGGCCGGGAGGAGGCGGGGCCCGGCAAGGTGCCCCCTCTCCTGTCGAGCACGATCCGCTCGGCGCCCGTGGGGGCAGCTTTGCAGGAGACCGCCCCGGGGATGATCTCTGACTGGCAGGATCACACCATGGCGAAGTCTCCAACGATCACCACATACGGGTAGCTGAAGTGCTCACCGATCTCGGCATGATCACCCGGGAGACGGCGCAAAGCGTCGTGGACGACTTCGGTGACCTCGCGCACGGCGAACTGACACGGCCCGATCACCTAGCCGACGCCCTCGAAGACTTCGGCGTGGCCATCAGCATCCACGCCGATGACGTCGACTTCGCCGACGCGTACTACCCCTCGCTCATGGAAGAAGCCGCAGCCCTCACCGGAGGGAAGGTCACCGTCGACAACTTCCGCTTCGACAAGGAGGACGAGGAGGACGCGGACGACGGCCGCGGAACGCTGTACTTCGACCGCAACGGCAAGGAGCTCTCCTTCCTCATAGAGCAGGAGTCGAACGACTACCTCGACATGGGTGCGGCGCAGGCCGCCATCGAAGAGCTCAGCCCCGACGACGACCCCCGGTCCTTCCGCTGCGTCGACAACGGCCCCGAGAACCCCTTGGGGAGCATGGACGACATCATGGTCCTGGCCACGGCCGAGCAGCGCGAGGGGCTCCGCCGGCACCTCGGCATCACGTTCCGCGAACCGTGGTGAGGTCAACCGCGACCTGGCGCTCCCCCGGGGGGAGCCGCCCACCTGGCGCTCCTCCGGGGCAACTGCGCGCCGCCCGCCTCGACTTCCCGGACCTCCCCTGAGAGGCCCTGCCCTCACACCGTGACGAGCTCCGCCGGCTCCGCGGCCAACTGCTGCAGCCGCTCCCGGGTCACCTCGTCCACGGGCGTGTAGGACAGCAGCTTGGGGCCGGGGTTGGGTCCCGTCCACAGGCTGGTGGCGGACAGTTGCAGCACACCCACCCGGGGGTGCCGGAAGAGTTTGACGGAGCTCATCGGGCGGACGACCTCGTGCTGCGCCCAGATCTCCCGGAACTCGGGCGACGCCTCCGTCAGCCGCGCGACCAGCGCCTTCCAGGCCGGCTCCGCGACGTGCTCGGCCATCGACGCCCGGAACTTGGCGGCCATCACCCGCATCGTGGCGTCCAGATCGACCACGCTCGCCCGCCACTCGGGGTGGGTGAACGCCAGCCACATGCAGTTGCGGTCCTCTTCGGGCAGCACATCGAGGTCGCACATCAGACGGCCGTACGTGGCGTTGTAGGCGAGGATGTCGAACCGGCTGTTCTGGACGACCGCGGGGAACGGCTCCAACTGGCGCAGCATCTGCCGCAGTTCGCGCGTGACGCCGGTGCACTCTTTGCCCGGCGTCGGGTCGATCGCCCCGGCCAGCGCGAACAGATGGCTGCGCTCGGCGCGGTCGAGCAGCAGCGCACGGGCGACCGCATCCAGGACCTGCGGCGATACGTGGATGTTCCGGGCCTGCTCGAGCCAGGTGTACCAGGTGACCCCGACGGCGCCCAGGTGCGCGACCTCCTCCCGGCGCAGACCGGGGGTACGACGGCGGGCGCCCCGGGGCAGCCCCACCTGCTCCGGCGTGATCCGCTCCCGCCGGCTGCGCAGAAAGGCGGCCAGTTCGGCCCGGCGGACCGCGTCATCGCCCGGGGCGGTGCCGGGTCGCGGGGCGGCGGCGCCACCAGGGCCTGTGGCAGTCTGCGTCAGGGGCGGGTCCACGGTCATGCCTCCAGCGTGCCGCAGACCGGAACCGGTTGCCAGGTAGCGCCAGTACCAGGATAAGAACACTCTGGTACCAGCCTGAGCGGTCGACGATCGTCGAGTCCGTGAGCGATACCCGAGCACAGATGACCACCGCGGAAGCCACGGTCGCGCCCTTTGAAGCCCAGGCCACCCTCCCGGATGCCGCGACCCCGGAGGCACCGGCGACCCCGGAGCCACCGGCCGCACCCGGCCCCGCCCCGCAGCGGCACCCGGCCACGACCGTGCTGACCCCGCTCGGCCTGCTGACCGTACTGCTGGGCGCGGCGCTGCCCATGATCGACTTCTTTATCGTCAATGTCGCCCTGCCGACCATCGACCACGACCTGCACGCGGGGCCCGCGATGCTGGAGATGGTGGTGGCCGGTTACGGCGTCGCCTACGCCATGCTGCTGGTGCTCGGCGGCCGGCTCGGCGACATGATCGGCCGCCGTCGGCT
This sequence comes from Streptomyces sp. NPDC054786, assembly GCF_053611685.1. Classification (NCBI taxonomy): domain Bacteria; kingdom Bacillati; phylum Actinomycetota; class Actinomycetes; order Kitasatosporales; family Streptomycetaceae; genus Streptomyces; species Streptomyces sp. NPDC054786. Next base: position 202,045 of record NZ_JBSHAW010000006.1, read on the forward strand.
GTTCCTGTGGGGCCTGGCCGCCTTCGGCATCACTTCGCTGGCCTGCGGTCTTGCGCCGGACGCCGGGACGCTGGTGGCCGCCCGGGTCGCGCAGGGCGCCGCTGCCGCGCTGCTGCTGCCGCAGGTGCTGGCCACCATCCAGGCCACGACCACCGGCAAGCGGCGCGCCAAGGCCGTCAGCCTGTACGGCGGTACGGCCGGTGTCGCCAGCGCCGTCGGCCAGGTGCTCGGCGGCCTGCTGGTCTCCGTCGACCTGGCGGGCACCGGCTGGCGCGCGGTCTTCCTGGTGAACGTCCCGATCTCCGCCGCGGCCTGGCTGCTGGCCGCCCGTACGGTCCCCGAGACCCGCTCCCCGCACCCGAGCCGGGTGGACGGCATCGGGACCGCGCTGCTCGCCGCCACTCTGATCACCCTGCTGCTGCCGCTGACCGAGGGCCGGGCGGCCGGCTGGCCGGTGTGGTCCTGGGTCCTGCTGGCCGTCTTCCCCTTCGCCGCCGCCGCGTTCGTGCTCGTCGAGCACCGGGCCGAACGCGCGGGCCGTACCCCGCTCGTCCCGCCCTCGCTGCTGCGCATCCCCTCCGTGAACAGCGGACTCACCATGATCGTCCCGTTCACGCTGGGCTTCGGCGGCTTTATGTTCGTGGTCGCCGTCGCCCTCCAGAACGGCCTGCACTACGGCCCGTTGGCGGCCGGGCTGTCCCTGGCGCCGCTCTGCATCACGTTCTTCTTCGCCTCGCTCGCCGGTCCGCGGCTGGTGATGCGGTTCGGGCGGCGGGTGGTGGTCGCCGGTTCGCTGATCCAGGGCATCGGCCTGATCGGCCTGGCACTGACCGTGCACACGGGCCGGCCCGGGATATCGGTGGCCGGACTCGCGTCGAGCATGGCCGTCCTGGGCATCGGGCAGGGCATGGTGCTGCCGGTGCTGATGCGCATCGTGCTGAGCGAACTGCCGGTGGCGCAGGCGGGCGTGGGCGGCGGCGTCATGGTCACCACCCAGCAGTCCGGCCTCGCCCTGGGCGTGGCCACCCTCGGCACTCTCTTCCTCGCGCTGCTGCCGTCCCTCGGCGTCCGCGACGCGATGCTCGCCGCCCTGCTGACACAACTGGTGATCGTCGCGGGCACGACGACGCTCGCGCTGCGCCTGCCCCGCACCCTGCGCTGACCTGCGCTGACCTGCGCTGACCTGCGCTGACCTGCGCTGGAACGACGGGGGCGAGGTTCGGCCCACACATGACGGCTGACAGATATTGAAATCTGTCAGCCGTCATGTCATAGTGAAGGCACGGCAGCCGCCCTGACCAATCCCCTCCCGTCCTCCAGGAGCACGCAGTGCAGACCCGCACCCTGGGCACCACCGGCCCACAGACCTCCGCCCTCGGCCTCGGCTGCATGGGCATGTCCGCCCTCTACGGCGACACCGACCGCAGCGAGTCCATCGCCACCGTTCACGCCGCCCTCGAAGCGGGCATCACCCTGCTCGACACCGGCGACTTCTACGGCATGGGCCACAACGAACTGCTGATCAACGAGGCCCTGCGCACCGCCCCCGCGGCGGCTCGCGAAAAGGCGCAGATCAGCGTCAAGTTCGGCGCCCTGCGCACGGTCGAAGGAGGCTTCACCGGCTATGACGGCCGACCGAATGCGGTGAAGAACTTCGCCGCCTACTCCCTCCAGCGCCTGGGCACCGACCACATCGACATCTACCGCATCGCCCGGCTCGACCCGGACGTCCCGATCGAGGAGACGGTCGGCGCCATCGCCGAGCTGGTCGAGGCCGGGCACGTCCGACACATCGGCCTCTCCGAGGTCGGCGCGGAGACCCTGCGCCGGGCCGCCGCCGTCGCCCCGATCTCCGACCTCCAGATCGAGTACTCCCTCATCTCCCGCGGCATCGAGGAGGCGATCCTGCCGACCGCCCGCGAACTGGGCATCGGCATCACCGCCTACGGCGTCCTGTCCCGCGGCCTGATCAGCGGCCACTTCAATCGCGACCGCAAGCTCGCGGCGAACGACTTCCGTGGCATGAGCCCGCGCTTCCAGGGCGAGAATCTCGACCGCAACCTCGACCTGGTGGACGCACTGCGCAAGATCGCCGAGCAGAAGGGGGTCTCGGTCGCACAGACCGCCATCGCCTGGGTGCTCTCCCGCGGCGAGGACATCGTCCCGCTGGTCGGCGCCCGCCGCCGCGACCGGCTGACCGAGGCGCTCGGCGCCCTGGACGTCGCCCTGGACGCCGACGATCTGGCCGCCATCGAGCGCGCCGTCCCGGCCGACGCCGCCGCCGGCGACCGCTACCCCACCGAGCAGATGGCCCACCTGGACAGCGAGCGCTGACCGCGGGGGCCGCGTGACCACCGGAGCGGGTACGGGGCACGGCCAGGTACCGTCCGTACGTACCCGGCGCACGGATCCGGTGTAAGCACACTCCGGCGACCGGCACCTACCGGGTGTGCCACCCGGAACCGCTCGCCGGCCCCGCCCCGCCCTCCCGAAAGGCCGACCGCCCCATGCCGCCCGAGACGTTGACCCCTGAGCGCATCCTCGAAGCCACCGAGGAGGTGCTGCGCCGCTACGGCCCGGCCAAGGCCACGGTCGTGGATGTGGCGCGCGCCCTGGGCGTCAGCCATGGCAGCGTCTACCGCCACTTCCGTACGAAGGCGGCGCTGCGGGAGGCGGTCACGGAGCGCTGGCTGGACCGTACGAGCCAGGAACTCTCGGTCATCGTCACGGCGGAAGGACCGGCTCCGGAGCGTCTGGACCGCTGGCTGACCGCCCTTTTCGAGGCCAAGCGGCACAAGGCCGGCGACGATCCCGAACTCTTCGCCACCTATATGACGTTGATCGGAGAGAGCGGCGGCGTGGTCGACCGTCACATCACCGATCTGGAAGCCCAGCTCACCACCATCATCGAGGCCGGCGTCAGCCAGGGCGCGTTCCACACCCCCTCCCCCGCCACCACCGCCCGCGCCGTCTTCGACGCCACCGGCCGCTTCCACGACCCGTGCTACGCCCCCGAGTGGTCCCGCCCCGAGATCACCACCGACTTCGAGGCCGTCCGCGACCTGGTCCTCCGGGGCCTGCGCGGCTAGATCCTGCCTTCACAGTCCGTCTGCCTCGCGGTGCCTGGCACACACTCCCTCACGCCCTGAACGGCACGGGGGGACCCACATCCGCGTTATCGGGATCGTCCCGGTAAAACCCGGTTCAACCCGGTGCAACCCGGTACCGGGATGACCTCCGCCTCGCGATCGCACGCACCGGACACCGCGAGGGCCGCTCTACGGGCGAACGACGGGACGTGGAAGACAGGACCTGGTCCATAGTCTTTCGGATCAGCGCGGGCGGTCCGCGGCGCCTGGCACGGCCTGGTCCGGGGTCCAGGCTCCTGAGCGGGTGTCGGCCTTCAGTCGCATCCGCGCCGCCACGATGCCCGTGGCGGCGCGGACGTGACGACCAGTGCGGATGCGCGGCGGTGACGGCTCCGGGCGGACACGTCGGCGGTGTCCCGGTGTCCCGGTGCCGCTGGGCCATTCCGTGCCGGCGCCGACCGGCGGGTGATGGGTGACGGCAGGCCGGTCAGCCGGATCCCCATCGGGATCGGTTGCCGCCCCGCTGCCACCCGGGCCGCCGGGCTTGCCCGGAGACCGGCTTGCCGGGACGCCGGATCGGGCAGTCCGACGAGATCAGACCGCTGGGGCCGGGTAGGTCGGGTACTCCACCCCGGAGACGTGCTGGACGACGCGGACGACCTGGCAGGAGTAGCCGAACTCGTTGTCGTACCAGAGGTAGAGGATCGCGTTGTCGCCCTCGACCTTGGTGGCACCGGCGTCGACGATCGAGGCGTGGCGCGAACCGATGAAGTCGCTGGAGACCGCGTCGGGGGCGTTGATGAAGTCGATCTGGCGCTTGAGCGGCGAGGTCAGCGACACGTCGCGGAGGTAGTCGAGGACCTCCTCGCGGGTGGTCTCGCGTGCGAGCCGCAAGTTGAGGATCGCGATCGAGACGTCCGGCACCGGGACGCGGATCGAGCTGCCGGTGATCCTCGCCTTGAGGTCGGGCAGCGCCTTGGTGACGGCGGAGGCGGCGCCGGTCTCGGTAATGACCATGTTGAGCGCCGCCGAGCGGCCGCGGCGGTCGGAGTTGTGGTAATTGTCCAGCAGGTTCTGGTCGTTGGTGAACGAGTGGACGGTCTCCACATGACCGTGCAGGACGCCGTACTCGTCCGCCATCGCCTTCAGCGGCGGGACGAGCGCGTTGGTGGTGCAGGACGCACAGGACAGGATCTGCTCGTCCGGCTTGATCGTGTCGTGGTTGACGCCATGGACGACGTTGGGGACGTCGCCCTTGCCCGGCGCGGTCAGGACGACCTTGGCGATGCCGGGACGGAGGTGCTTCGACAGGCCCTCGCGGTCACGCCACTTGCCGGTGTTGTCGATGAGGATGGCGTCCTTGATGCCGTACGCCGTGTAGTCCACCGACGTCGGGTCGTCGGAGTAGATCACCTTGATCTCGTTGCCGTTGGCGATGATCGTGCTATTCGCCTCGTCGACACTGATCGTGCCCTGGAACTGGCCGTGGATGGAGTCACGGCGCAGCAGCGAGGCGCGCTTGACGATGTCCTGGCCGGCGCCCTTGCGCACGACGATGGCGCGCAGCCGCAGACCGTTGCCGGAGCCGGCCTTCTCGATGAGCAGGCGGGCGAGGAGGCGGCCGATGCGGCCGAACCCGTAGAGGACGACGTCGCGCGGCTCACGGCGCTCGATCTTGTTGGCACCCGTGGCGCCGGCGACGGCCTCGGCGGTGAACTCCTGCACCGAGAGACCGCGGTCGTCGGTCTTGTACGTCGCGGCGAGCATGCCGATGTCGATCTGGGAAGGGCCGAGATCGAGCGTGGTGAGAGCCTGCAGGAACGGCAGCGTCTCGGTGACCGAGAGTTCCGCACCGGCGATCTGCCGGGCGAACCGGTGGGTCTTGAGGATGCTGACCACCGACTTGTTCACCAAGGAGCGGCTGTGGAGCAGGACCGTGATGTCCCGTTCCCGATGCAGCTTCCCGATGATCGGGATCATCGACTCCGCGATCTCCTCGCGGTTTTTCCAGTTGGTGAACGAGTCGTCATTGACAGTCACAGGTTTATCTTTCGAGCTAGGCGGTGCTCATATGCTAACCCGCCGCCGTATTAGTCATTCAAACGGTGCCCCCTCAGCGAGAGGAAGATGCTCTGACTTGCAGGGATTTGCCCATATCTGCCCCACCCGCTCCTCGTCGGCCTCGCCGGCGGCCGTGCTCCGTATCGACGGAGCCGGCCCGATCGACGGAGCCGGCCCGATCGACGGAAGCGGCCCGACGACGGAAGCGGACCGGGCGCCATCGAACACGGCTCCCGGAAGGCTCCTCACACCGTGCCCGCCGCGCCGTGCGGGAAGAGGGCCCAGGCGAGCATGCCGAAGGCGGCGGTGTGGGCGAGCGCGCGCACGAGGTTCCAGGTGACCCACCGGCTCTCGAAGCCGTCCCGCGCCGCCTTGAGCGCACCGGGCCGGTCGGCCGGGCCGCCGGAGGCGCCTGGCCCGCCGGAGGCGGCAGGACCCTCATCCGTCGGGGCCTTGTCGAGCGCGTTGTTGAGGGGAACGCTGACGCCACTGGTGACGAAGAAGCCCGCCAAGTACAGCACCAGCGCGGCGAGGATCCAGGGCAGGGCGACCCGGTCGCGCCCGTTCCAGGCCAGGACCGTGGCGAGGACGAGCAGGGGGACCGGCAGCAGAAAGGGGAGCAGGAACCAGCCGTTGACGATGGCCCTGTTGATGTTCTGCATGGCCTGTACGAAGGTGCGGTCGGCGGACCGGCCGAGGCCGGGCATCACCGCGTAGGCGAAGGCGGCGAACAGTCCGGCCATCAGGCCCGCACCGAGGGTCGCGACCAGGAGCGTGGCGGTGTGCAGGGCTCCCATGGCTCCTCCGTGTCCGGCGCGTGGACCGACCCTGGCGAGGGTGGCCGCCGCTTTGGGGGACCGCTACAGCTGTGCCGCGGCAGGCGTCGCGCCGGACGGCCGGACCGGCGGACGAGCCGCTACCCGGCCCTCCGATAGCTGCTGCCGTCCTTGGGCTGGGCCAGCAAGCCCGCCACGACGAGGTAGCGGCGCAGCGCCGAGCAGTCTTCGTGCACCGTCAGCAGCGCCTCGTTGATCTCGCGCTCGCTGTACTCCCGGTCCCGCTCGAACAGCGTCTCCGCGAGATGTACGAGCAACTGCTCGCGGCGGGCCGCCTTCCGCGGGATCGCCGTCAGCCGCCCCCGGGAGAAGAGGGCGGCCACCCCCTGTGCACCGCTCGATTCATGGTCAGACATGCCGGAAGCCTCCGTGCCGCACCGCACCCGTGCAACGCGTTTTAACGCCCGGCCGAACCCGCCGGCACCCGGCCCGCGCCGGCGCCTCCCGAAGGCCACGCGAGGCAGCGGACGCGGGCACCGGCTCACCAGGCAGGCCGGATCGGGCCGTTCGGCGCGAGCCGGGCCAGGTCGGCGGCGAGGGCGCCGAAGCGCTCCGCGCCCAGCGCCTCTCGCCACGGCGCAACGGCCGCCCGGGCCGCCTCGTCGGCGGCGCGCGTCGCGGCCCCGCCGCGCTCGGTCAGCGACAGGAGCCGGGCGCGGGCGTCCTGGGGGTGTGGCCGGCGCACCACATATCCCTTGCGGACCAGCTCGTCGACCAGTTGGGCGGCGGCCTGCTTGCTGACTCCCAGGTGTTCGGCCAGGTCGGCGGTGGTGACATCGCCCCGGGAGATCCGGGCGAAGGCGAAACCGTGCACGGGGCGCAGGTCCGCGAACCCCTGCGCGGCCACCCGTGTGTGAATCTCCTGCACCAGCTGTCCTGACAGCGCGAGCACGAGCGTGGAAAAGGACAGGGCGTCATCCATGTCTTGACTATAACTGGACAAGGCGCTTGTCTATGTAGACAAGTAACTTGTCTACATGGCAGGCGAGCAAGAGGCCTGCCCGGGGAGGCCGACATGTCCTTTATCCGCAGTAACGAGGCCGTCGTTCACGAGGTTCACGGTGCGCGTTTCGTCTCCTACGTACGACCGGCCACCGGCAGCCGGGATCTCGCTGCCTGGGCTTGCGAGGTCCCCGCCGGAACGGTGCCCCCGGTTCATGTGATCAGCAAGGAGGAAACCTTCTACGTCCTGTCCGGCCGGCTGCGGTTCTCCATCGACGGTGAGAGCGCCGAACTCAGCCCCGGCGATGCGGCGGTGGCCCCCGCCGGTTCCGCACTCGCGGTGGCCAATGAGACCGACGGGCCGGCGCGGATGTGGGTGACCACCCGTACCGGCCTGACCGCCCAGCTGGCCGACGGCAGCAGCATGGCGCCGCCCTGGGCCCACTAGAAGGACGCTAGGGCGTGTCGTTTGGATCATGGCGGGCTCGCGGGGTCTGGCACACACGCTCGCCGCGTTGTCGTCACTCGCCGACGCTCCGCGTCGACTCCCTCCTCCGCCTTGCGATCGCACGAACCAGACCCCGCTCCCTGATCCGCCCTGATCCAAACGACACGCCCTAGCCGCCCACCCCGAGGAAGTGCAGCACCGCCAGCACCCGGCGGTGATCGGCGTCCGCCTTCGGCAGGTCCAGTTTGGCGAGGATGTTGTTGATGTGTTTGGCGACCGCGCTCTCGCTCACCACGAGCTGTGCGGCGATGCCCGCGTTGGAGCGGCCCTCGGCCATCAGCGCGAGTACGTCCCGTTCGCGGGCCGTCAGCCGCTCCAGCGGATCGCTCGCCCGCCGCACCAGCAGCTGGGCGACGACCTGCGGGTCCAGCGCGGTGCCGCCGGCCGCCACCCTCCGCAGTGCCTCGATGAACTCCTCGACATCCGCGACCCGTTGTTTGAGCAGATAGCCGACGCCGCTGGTGTTCGTCGCGAGCAGGTCGGCCGCGTAGCGCTCCTCGACGTACTGGGAGAGCATCAATACGGCGGTGACGGGCCATCTCTGGCGTATCGACAGTGCGGCGCGTACGCCCTCGTCGGTGAAGCCGGGGGGCATCCGGACGTCCACCACCGCGAGGTCGGGCCGGTGTTCCCCGACCGCCGCCAGCAGCTCTTGCGCGTCCCCCGCCTCGGCCACCACCTCGAACCCGGCCATCTCCACCACCTTGACCAGCCCGATCCGCAGCAGAACGGAGTCCTCGGCGATCACGGCACGCCTCACATCGGGCACGGCAGCTCCACGCTCATCATGGTCGGGCCCCCCACGGGGCTGCTCATGCGGAAGGTCCCGTCCACGGACCGCACCCGCTGGGCAAGCCCCTTCAGACCGCTCCCCTTGGACGGATCGGCGCCGCCCACACCGTCATCGGCGATCACCACCCGAAGTATCTCGCCGAGCCGGGTGACCGTCACCTCCGCCCGGGTCGCCTCCCGCGCATGCTTGGCGATGTTCGTCAGCGCCTCGGAGGCGACGAAGTAGGCGACCGCCTCGATGGCCGGCGCCGCCCGCTGCGGCAGGCCGGGCGGCAGGTCCACCCGCAGCCGTACGGGCAGCGGGGCGCGGGCCGCGAGACCCGACAGCGCCGCGTCCAGCCCCAGTTCGTCCAGTACGGCCGGGTGGAGCCCGCGCACCAGGTTGTTGAGCTCCTCGATCGCCTCCTTCGCCTCGCGGTGTGCGGCGTCGATGACCTGCTGCGCCTCCGGCGGCAGATCCGTCAGCGTCGCCTTGGCCAGCCCGAGGTTCAGCGCCAGCGACACCAGCCGCTGCTGCGCACCGTCGTGCAGATCGCGCTCGATACGCCGGCGCTCGGCGTCGGCGGCATCCACCGCGCCGGCCCGGCTCTCGGTGAGGTCCTCCACCCGTCGCGCCAGCTCGTCGGACCGGCTCACCCCCAGCACCGCCCGCCCGACCAGGATCTCCAACCGGACGAGCCCCGTGGCCAGCGGGGGCACGGCGGCGAGCGCCACCAGTCCCGCCACGGTGAGGTAGGCGGCCGTAGTGGTGTAGCCGCGGTGGTCGACCCGCCACTGCCACGGCGCCAGCCACACCCACACCAGGACCAGCGAGGCCGCCAGCGCCGCCAACAGCAGTGCCAGCAGCAGGAATTCCAGCACCCCGAGCAGCGGACCGACCAGCAAGTTGTAGCCGAACTGCCGCTTGGCCTCCCTGAACCGCAGCCGCGGCAGCTCCACGCCGCACAGCGCCCGGAACCGCCAGCGCTGCGGCTCGGTCAGCCCCCAGCCCGCGACGATCAGCAGGGGAAGCGTGAACGCCGGCACCACCGGCGTCTCGGGGTCCGGGTCGAGCACGGTGCCGAGCAGCAGCACCACCAGCCAGAAGTGCAGCGCCAGCGGGACGAGGTGCAGCGTCACCCCTGCGGCCAGGAACGCGATGTCACGTCTCAGGCGGACGAGAGCCCGGCGCAGCCGGGGTGGGACGGTCATGATCCGACCGTATGAGACCGGTTGCGCGAGGGCCATGACAGCAGTGTCCGTAGCGGGGGTGCAGCCAGTGCCACCCCAAGTCGGAATTCCGCATTACTGACGGTGACGGGCGGAAAGCGGAGTCTTGATCATGAGCCCGACGGCCGGGTTCGCGACTTCGGAAAGAGACCCGCCCCATGACGCTCATCGCCTTGAACTCACCGTGCCCCAGCGGCAGTTACCCCATTGCTCGGGTGGCCCGCGGCGCCGTACGGCTCACCGCTGCGCGCCGTCTGCAGGGCCGGATCCTGACCGGCGCCGGACTCGCCCTCCTCCCCTGGCTCGGCTACCTCGCCGGCACCCTGCCGCCCGCCGAGGCCGCCGCCTGGGTCACCCTCGACGCACTGGAGGCCGCCGCCCTCCTCACCGCCGGCACCCGCCTGCTGCGCGCCGACTCCCGCCATCGCGCCCCCGCGGCCGCCGCGACCGTCCTCCTCCTCGCCGACGCCTGCCTCGACCTCGCCACCGCCGCCCCCGGCGCCGAACTGGCCACCGCCATAGCCATGGCCGTCGGCGCGGAGCTGCCCCTGGCGGCCCTGTGCGCCTGCCTCGCATCGCGGCCGACGCGAGGCGCTTGAGGGGCTTAGGGGGTGGGCGAACACATCCCGTAAGGGGTGCGAGGGCCCCTCGCGGGCCACAACGTGGGGGCGCCGGGAGGCATTCCCGCTGACTCGTCCCGCTGTCCCGCTGACTCGCCCCGCTGCCCCGTCCCGCTGCCCCGTCCCGCCGCCACGGCGATCAGCCCCACATCACCCGACAGCGGTGCCGAGCCCACGGCTGCCGGCCCGCGGCTGCCGGCCCGCGGCTGCCGGCCCGCGGCTGCCGGCCCGCGGCGCCGCACGCAAAAGCGCCGGCCGGGCCCGGGAATTCGAGCCGACCGGCGCTTGAGGTCACACGTGGGCACCGCCCCCCAAGGGACCGGCGCCGCCCCGCGAAGGACCGGCGCCGCCCCGCGGAGAACTAGCAGCCGAGCAGCCGCGCCCCCAGGTAGCCCTGGATCTGGTCCAGGCTGACCCGCTCCTGCTTCATGGTGTCGCGCTCGCGCACGGTCACCGCGTCGTCATCGAGGGTGTCGAAGTCAACCGTGACGCAGAACGGCGTGCCGATCTCGTCCTGGCGGCGGTAGCGGCGGCCGATCGCGCCCGCGTCGTCGAACTCGATGTTCCAGTTCTTGCGCAGGTCCGTGGCCAGCCCCTTGGCCTTCGGCGACAGCTGCGGGTTACGGGACAGGGGCAGCACCGCGACCTTGACCGGCGACAGACGCGGGTCGAGCTGCATGACGGTGCGCTTCTCCATCTTGCCCTTGGCGTTGGGCGCCTCGTCCTCGATGTACGAGTCGAGCATGAAGGCGAGCATCGCGCGGTTCACACCGGCCGCCGGCTCGATGACGTACGGAGTCCAGCGCTCGCCGGCCTCCTGGTCGAAGTAGGAGAGGTCCTGGCCGGACGCCTTGGCGTGCGCGGTCAGGTCGTAGTCGGTGCGGTTGGCCACACCCTCCAGCTCGGAGAACTCGGTGCCGCCGAAGTTGAAGCGGTACTCGATGTCAGCGGTGCGCTTGGAGTAGTGCGAGAGCTTCTCGGCCGGGTGCTCGTACCAGCGGATGTTCTCCTCGCGGATGCCGAGGTCGCGGTACCAGTTCCACCGCTCGGCCATCCAGTACTCCTGCCACTTCTCGTCCTCGCCCGGCTTGACGAAGAACTCCATCTCCATCTGCTCGAACTCACGGGTCCGGAAGATGAAGTTGCCGGGAGTGATCTCGTTGCGGAAGGACTTGCCCATCTGCGCGATGCCGAACGGCGGCTTCTTGCGGGAAGTCTGCTGCACCTGGGCGAAGTTGGTGAAGATGCCCTGCGCGGTCTCGGGGCGCAGGTAGGCGACCGAGGCGGTGTCCTGGGACGGGCCGAGGTGGGTGGAGAGCAGGCCGGAGAACTGCTTGGGCTCGGTGAAGCCGCCCTTGTTGCCGCAGTGCGGGCAGTTCACGTCGGCGAGGCCGTTCGCCGGAAGCCTGCCGTGCTTGGCCTCGTACGCCTCTTCCAGGTGGTCCGCGCGGAAGCGCTTGTGGCAGGAGGTGCACTCGGTGAGCGGGTCGGTGAAGGTGGCGACGTGGCCGGACGCCTGCCAGACCTCGGGGGCCAGGATCACCGACGAGTCGAGACCGACGACGTCTTCGCGGGAGGTGACCATGGCGCGCCACCACTGACGCTTGATGTTCTCCTTGAGCTCGACGCCCAACGGACCGTAGTCCCAGGCAGCGCGGGAGCCGCCGTAGATCTCACTGCAGGGGTATACGAAGCCACGGCGCTTGCTCAGGCTGACGATGGTATCGATCTTGTCGGCGGCCACGGTGCTCTCTTCATTACGACGACGAACGATGGATGGGCAGCGCCCTAGCGCCTCGCTGGGGGGTGGTGGTCGGGAGACGGGTGGGCGAATAGTTCAGGGTACCGGCGGCCGTACCCCCTGGATCAAATCGGTTCCGGCCCACTGTCGCCCCGCTCACACCGGCCCGTCCGTTGTTGACAATCGTTTCCAACTTTGTTGAAAATGAGTGTCATGAACATACGCCGTCGCATATCCACCGCGGCCCTCGCCGGAGTCTCGGTGCTCGGTCTGCTGGCTCTCTCCGCCTGCACCCCCGCCGGCGGGGCCCGCACCGAGGACGGCAAGCTGCGAGTGACAGCGTCCTTCTATCCCATGGAATTCCTGGCCCGGCAGATCGGCGGGCAGCACGTCGAGGTGACCGACCTCACCAAGCCGGGCGTCGAGCCGCACGACCTGGAGCTCACCCCGAAGCAGACCGCCCAGCTCGGGGAGTCCGGCGCGGTCGTCTACCTCAAGGGTCTGCAGCCCGCCGTGGACGACGCCGTCGCACAGTCCGGCAACAAGAACGTCGCCGACGCCGCCTCGTTCACCTCCCTCGAAAAGCACGGCACCGAGGTCGACGGCCACCACCACACCACCGGTGACAACCACTCGCACTCCGAGGCCGAGGGCGGCGACGACCCGCACATCTGGCTCGACCCCGTGAAGTACGCCGAGGTCGCCGAGGGCGTCGACAAGACCCTCGCCAAGGCGGACCCGGCCCACAGGACCGACTACCGGAAGAACACCGATGCGCTGGTGAAGAAGCTGGACGGGCTGAACAAGGACTTCCGGGAGGGGCTGAAGAAGCGCTCTTCGGACACCTTCCTCACCACTCATGCGGCCTTCGGCTACCTCGCCGAGCGCTACGGGCTGACCGAGGAGGCCATCAGCGGCCTCGACCCCGAGTCCGAGCCCAGCGCCCACCGCATCAGGGACCTGCACACCCTCGCCACCGAGCACCATGTCTCGACCGTCTTCTTCGAGACGATCGCCAACCCGGCCACCGCCAAGGCCCTGGCCGGAGACCTGCACCTGAAGACCGATGTCCTGGACCCGCTCGAAGGGATCAACGGCAAGTCCCGCGGCAGGGACTACTTCGGGGTGCAGCGCGCCAACCTCGCCGCGCTCCAGAAGGCGCTCGGCAGCAAGTGACGGACACCGCACAGCACGTGACGGAGGTCACCATGAACCAGTCGCCCGCCCAGCCGGTCATCGACCTGCGCGGGGCCACCGCCTCCCTGGGCGCCCGCCCCGTGCTGCGGGGCGTCGACCTGACGGTGCACACCGGCGAGGTCGTCGCGCTGCTCGGCGCCAACGGCTCCGGCAAGTCCACCGCCGTACGCTCCGTGATCGGCCAGGTCCCGCTCAGCGGCGGCGAGCTGGCCCTCTTCGGTACGGAGTTCCGGCGGTTCAGGAACTGGGCCCGGATCGGATACGTACCGCAGCGCACCACCGCCGCCGGCGGTGTCCCCGCCACCGTCCGCGAGGTCGTCACGGCCGGCCGGCTCGCCCGTACGAGGCTGGGGATCCTGCGCAAGGCCGACCGGGCCGCGGTGCACCGCGCCCTGGAGCTGGTCGGCATGGCGGACCGCGCCAAGGACTCCGTCAACGCGCTCTCCGGCGGGCAGCACCAGCGTGTGCTGATCGCCCGCGCGCTGGCCGGCGAACCGGAACTGCTGATCATGGACGAGCCGATGGCCGGCGTCGACCTGGCCAGCCAGGAGGTGCTCGCCTCCGCACTGCGCGAACAGGTCGGCCGCGGCACCACGGTCCTGCTCGTGCTGCACGAGCTGGGCCCGCTGGAGCCGCTGATCGACCGCGCGGTGGTGCTGCGGGACGGCTGTGTCGTCCACGACGGCCCGCCGCCCGAGGCCGTGGGCCAGCATGCCCTGCCCGGCCATGACCATGTCCACCCGCACGCCGACGCGGCCGCGGAACCGATCCGGACGGGGCTGCTGAGCTGATGGAAATCCTCGACTACGCCTTCATGCAGCGGGCCTTGATCGCCGCCCTGATCGTCGGCGTCACCGCCCCCGCCATCGGCATCTACCTCGTCCAGCGCCGCCAGGCCCTGATGGGCGACGGCATCGGCCATGTCGCCCTCACTGGCGTCGGCCTCGGCTTTCTGCTCAACACCAGCCCGGTGTGGGTCGCCACCGCCGTCGCCATCGCCGGCTCCGTCGTCATGGAGCTGATCCGCTGGTACGGCAAGACCCGCGGCGATCTCGCGCTGGCCATGCTGTTCTACGGCGGTATGGCGGGCGGTGTGATGCTGTTGAATCTCTCCGACGCCGGCTCCAACGCCAACCTCGGTACGTATCTCTTCGGCTCGATCACCACCGTCTCGCCGCAGGACATGACGACGATCTATGTCCTGGCAGCCCTGGTGCTGGCGATCACGATCGGGCTGCGCCGTCAGCTGTTCGCCGTCTGCCAGGACGAGGAGTTCGCCCGGGTGACGGGCCTGCCGGTGCGGCTGCTCAATCTGCTGGTCGCCGTCACCGCCGCGGTCACCGTCACCGTCGCCATGCGCGTCGTGGGGCTGCTGCTGGTCAGCGCCCTGATGGTGATCCCGGTCGCGGCCGCACAGCAGATCAGCCGCAGCTTCGCGGTCACCTTCGTGGTGGCCGTCGCGATCGGTGTCGCGGTCACTCTTACGGGCACCGCCACCTCGTACTACGTCGACGTGCCGTCCGGCGCCACGATCGTGCTGTTCGCCATCGCCCTGTTCGTGCTCTTCACGGCGCTCGCCGCGCCGCTGGCGAAAAAGCGCGCCAGGGCTGCCGCGGAGGACACGAAGGGGTGCACTCTGGAGGTACCCGGCGGCCGCAGCGCCACGGACGACGTGAGCGTGGCCGGATGAGCGTGGGTGGAGAGGTGTCGGCGGGTAGCTTTCGGCAGACAGTTGTACGCGTAAGCGTCCCACCGACGGTCCGGTCATCACCTGGCACAATGGCGGAACGCACGTCCAGGGGGAAGTCCTGACGTCCTAGGGAGGCAACGGTGACGACGAGCGCGGGATCTCCGGTACGCGGCCGGTCGACGCGGCAGCGGACGGCGGTGTCGGCCGCACTCGACGAGGTCGAGGAGTTCCGCAGTGCGCAGGAGCTGCACGACATGCTCAAGCACAAGGGCGACTCGGTCGGGCTGACCACCGTCTACCGGACGCTGCAGTCCCTCGCCGACGCCGGTGAGGTCGATGTGCTGCGCACCAGCGAGGGCGAGGCGGTCTACCGCCGGTGCAGCACCGACGATCACCACCACCATCTGGTGTGCCGGGCCTGCGGCAAGGCCGTCGAGGTCGAGGGCCCCGCGGTGGAGAAGTGGGCCGACCAGATCGCCGCGGAGCACGGCTTCCAGGACGTCGCGCACACCATCGAGATCTTCGGGACCTGCGGGGAGTGCGCGGCACGGCCGGCCGCGGAGCAGAAGTAACAGCGCGCACGCGAGCGGGCCGCCTCCGGATGGAGGCGGCCCTTCCGTCTGCCCGCACCTTTGGTCAACAGCTCCCCCGGAATTGCGCCCGGGGATAACTGTCAGGTACACGCCGGTGCTAGCCTTGACGCGGCATCAGCGTGGATCTACGCGCATACCACGGGGGTAGAAAATGGGCGTTCTCGGGGAACTCTGGGACGACGGCACAAAGCTGGTCGGCGACGTGGTCGAGATCGGCAAGGACGTCATGATGGCGCCGGCCGAGATCGCGCACTGGGCGCTGACCCAGATGTTCGGCGGCGGCGAGGCCGATCTGCAGAAGATCGCGGCCGAGCTGAAGACGCTGAGCACCGAGCTGGACGGCCTGACCAAGGAGATCAACTCCACCCTCGACCACCTGACTTGGCACGGCCCGGCATCCGACGCCTTCGTCCGTGTCGCACACGCCCGCGTCAAGGAGATGAACACGATCTCCGACGACCTCTCCACGCTCGGCACGTCGGTCACCCGCCTGTCGCAGGTCTACTGACGACGCGTCATTCCTGCTTGGGCGCTTCGCCCACGGAGTCCACCGTCCGCTGGACTCCACGTTCACCGGGCTCCCCTTCCGCGGAGCCCGAGGCCTTCGGATCGCGACCTTCCGCCCGGTACGCCGGGCGCTTCGCGGTTCTCCACCACATCACGGGGGTTGTAGGGATGGCAGGCGACACGTTCGGCGTGGAGATGGCGGAACTCGCCAAGATCGAGAAGGACTGGCGCTCGGTCAGCCGGCGGATGCACGAGCTGAACCAGCGGCTGGGCGAGATCAAGAAGACGCTGGTCACGGCGGCGGGCATCGACCTCGCCGCGGCACCGCTCGCGCAGCTCCCCGGCTTCGGCATCGCCTACCAGGTGCTCGCGGACGTGAAGGACATCGCCGAGGTGAGCGGGCGCCTGGAGGAGAACAAGAAGAAGCTCCTCGAAGAGCTGGCGGGCGACGCCGAGAAGATCAAGAAGGTCAAGGCCGAGTACGAGGCCAACGAGAAGAAGATCGAAGATGAGCTGAAGAAGATCAAGCACCGGAAGAAGCAGCACGACGCCCCCCACTCCCCCGGACACACCGGCGGCGGCAACGGCGGCTCCTCCGGTGGCGGCGGTGGCGGCAACGGAGGCGGCGGCTCCGGCCCGGCCCCCACGCAGGGGCACGGCGACGGCAAGTGGGACACCAAGGGCGACTGGGACGCCTGGTCGCCGGGCAAGCACCACACCACCACCGGTGCGGGCGTCGAGACCGCCCCCGACACCTCCGGGCTTCCGGGCGAGCGCAAGGACATCATCGACCGCGCCCTGGAGCGGGTGAACCACCGGATCGGCTACAGCCAGTCGGCCACCACCAACGGCTACCGCGACGACTGCTCCGGGTTCGTCTCCGCCGCCTGGGGTCTGGAGCCGCCGGGTATGAACACCTACGGCCTGATGGGCAACAACACCGCCCATGTGATCACCAAGGACGATCTGCAGCCGGGCGACGCCCTGATCGCCGGCGACCACACCGTCCTGTTCGGCGGCTGGGCCGACAAGGAGCACACCAAGTACGTCGCCCTGGAGGACAACGGCTCCCAGGGCACCGTCTCGCACGTCATCCCGTACCCGTACTACTCCGGCGACGCCGCGCACGAAAGGTCGATCGGCAAGCCGTACGTGCCCTACCGCCGCAACGGCCTCTAGGACGCGTCCGAGGGACCGGCCGGGGGCCGCGGGCACCGCGGC